>JAAWBP010000144.1 GCA_022792755.1 Oscillospiraceae bacterium
GATAAATCGGAGACCCCTATTTTTATCGGGGAGCCTCCGAGATCGACCGCTATGATGTGGCAATAGCTGGGGTTGATCGAATAGACCTTGGGTTTCCGCCCTGCTGCGGTGTCGGTATCAATCGTTTCGGTCAGGATGTTTTCAGCGTGCATGTCACTGATATACTTTGTAACGCAGGGGATGCTCAAACGGCTGATCGCCGTGATCTCCCTCACGGAAATAGGGCCGTACTTCCGAATAATATCTGCAATTTCTTTTTTGTTTCCGCTTTTAATATCAACTGACACAGAAGCCCTCTTTTCTTGTATTAGATTAAAATAATATTATAAAACATTATTAATATATCAAGAAATTCTAGCGGTGTCAAGAAAACAAATATCAAAGTAATTCCTTGAAATATCGAAAAATAATTTTTAAATTAATTTTAATAATTATATTGACAATCAAAAAATAATCCATGTAATTAAAACCAGACAGAAAAAGGTACCGTAAAATTTTGTGAAGGTCATCAGGCTTTAAGGAGGAACTTGTATGTTGTCGAAAAAGGAATTGTACCGGTGGTGCTGCATTAAAAAAGAGGAATTACTTTCTCACCCGGACAGAAAGGTGCCGCTGAGGATTGTAAAGGACGCAGATGAGCTCGGTGAAGTGATGGCAAGGGATTTTGCCGACGAAATCAAAGCGGCAAACGCGGAAAACAGGGCGTTTAAAGCGATTGTTCCCTGTGGGCCAAAGCAGTGGTATGAGCCGTTTGCCCGCATGGTAAACGAAGAGCGGATTTCCTTAAAAAATATGGTTGTGTTTCATATGGATGAAAACCTCGACTGGGAGGGGAAGCTGCTTCCAAAGGAAGACCCGTCTAATTTCCGCACCTTTATGGACCGGTACTTTTACGGCCCGATTGACCCGGAGCTTGCAGTTTTGCCTATAAACCGCTATTACCTCACCCCTGACAATGTAAAAGAAATATCTGCGATCATTGTTGAAACCGAGATTGATTATACCCTGGGAGGCTGGGGGCAGGACGGCCATGTGGCGTATAATCAGGCAAAGAGGAACCCGTATGTTCCGGTCACGATTGAAGAAATCAAAGAGAGCACGGCGAGAGTCCAGGAAAATAACTTTGACACAATCCTTGCGCTCTCTCAGCGTGAATACGGCGCCGCATGGCAGTTTCAGCCGCCGATGTCGGTTACTTTAGGCGTCAAGGAGTGTATGAAGGCGAAAAAAATCCGGGTTTATTCTGGAACAGGCGCGTGGAAACAAACGGCGCTGCGGGCTGCGCTGTTTGCAGATGAACCGCTTGCGGAGTATCCGATGACCCTTTTGCAGCAACACCCTGATGCGCTGATCACAGCGACGGAAGAGACGGCCGATCATCCGTTTTCTCATCATCCCGAATGGGAATTTAAAGGTGTCAACGTATGATTTACAGATTCGACAAGGTAGTGGGTACGGGGGGGATCGGGGTTGGAATGCTCTTCCATACGGACGATGACCGCACCCTTGGAAGGAGCGAATCGCGGCTTGTCCGCTTGAGCGGGGCCAAAGATTACTGTAAGCTCCATATTGTGTTTCATTACATTGCCAAACTACTGGCCCCTGAAATAAAGGTGCTTCCCGTCGGGTGCGTCGGCGAGGATGCTGCGGGCGAACGGCTGGTCTCACAGATGCAGCAGTGCGGGATGGATCTGTCCTATGTGGAAAAGAGGCGGGATTACCCCACTGCAATCAGTGTTTGCTTGCAGTATCCGGATAAAGAGGGGTGTAACTTTACCGCCTCGAACGGCGCCGGCGAGGCTGTGACCCGGGAATATATCGAACGCTGCCTAAGGGAAATTGCGCCAAATGAACGGACGGTTGTTGCTGCGATCCCCGAAGTATCCCTGGAAAGCCGGATGAGGCTTTTGCAGATCGGAAAGGAAAACGGGAGTTACTGCGTTCTGTCTTTTGCTGCCGCCGAAAGCGGCTGGGTACGGAAAAATGAGCTTCTGCGCTATTGCGACCTGCTTTCGGTAAACGAAGAGGAAGCCCTTTCGCTCATCGCGGAAGAAGTGCCTTCCGACCGTATTCCCGAGCGGCTTTATCATTATGCCGCTGCACTCAACCCGGAGATTACCGTTTTGGTTACCTGCGGAAAAAAGGGCGCTTATGTCTGTGACAAAAATGGAGCGGAAAGGATCAATCCGTTTCCCGCAAAGGCGGTAAACACCTCTGGAGCGGGCGATGCATTTCTCGGCGGCACCATTGCCGCATTCGCACTCGGCTACCCGCTGAAAAAGGGGGTTCTGATTCCGCTTTCGGTGAAACGGCACTGAAAGCTGCTCCTGAGTTTGGCGCAATTTGTGCGGGGATGGCAGTGGAGTCACCTGACAGCATCGCGATGGATGTTTCTAAAGAAGCCATTTCTAAAAGGCTGCACGAATTGGGGCTTCACTCGGAATTCCATTTCATTCTGAACGAGAGGTGATCGGTGATGGCGGTAATCATCTATAACGCGAAGGTCATAACCAGGGATTCTGTTTTGGAGAAATCCGGCATACGGGTTGAAGGCGATAGAATTACGGAGGTTTTTTCCGGAGAAACGGCATTCCTTGCCGGTGATCGTTTAATCGATGCGCAGGGCCGGTTTCTTTCGCCGGGATTTATCGATTCCCATATCCATGGGGGCGGCGGCGCCGACACGATGGATGCCACAGAGGAAGCGGTTGTTCACATCGCCGAAACGCATGGAAAACACGGCCTTACCGCCTTTCTCCCCACAACTCTGACCGCATCGGTCCCGGATATCCAGAAGGCCTGCAAAGCCATTTGCAATACGATGGAGAAGCAGCACCCCGGCGCCGCTGTCTTGGGGGTGCACTTAGAGGGCCCGTTTATTTCGCTGAAGTATAAAGGCGCTCAGAATCCGGCCCATATCCAGCGGCCGTCCGTTGAGGCGTACCTTGAAATATCCAATGGCGGCAAAAATGTAAAACGCGTTTCGATGGCGCCGGAGCTCGACGGCACTGCCGAGCTCGCCGCCTATTTGAAAAAGAACGGCATTCTCGTAAGCGCGGCGCATACCGATGCCGATTATGCTTCGATGTGCAAGGGGCTGAAAGCGGGCTTTTCCCATGTGACGCACTGCTATAATGGGATGAGCGGCGTTCATTCTCCCGATTATTACTGTAAAGCCGGTACCGTTGAGTCTGCGCTGGAGCTCGACGGTTACAGCGCGGAGATCATTGGGGACGGCAAACACATGCCGCCTGAGATGATCCGCCTGCTCATCAAGTGCAAGCGCCCCGAACAGGTGATGCTGACAACTGATTCCACCCGTCCGGCCGATATGTCCGAAGGGGAATATGAGCTTGGCGGGCTTCCTGTCCTTGTGACGGACGGCGTTGCGATGCTCGCCGACCGGAGTGCTTTTGCGGGCAGTGTCGCAACAATGGATGTTCTGGTGCGAAACGCCGTTCAGAATGTCGGCATTCCGCTCCCCCAGGCAGTTGCAATGGTGAGCTATAACACCGCTTTGTCCCTCGGGATCGAAAAAGAACGGGGAAGCCTCTGCAAGGGGCTGATTGCCGATGCGGTTTTGTTTGACAGCGACATCCATGTAAGCACTGTGATGCGGGAGGGCAAAATTATATTTGATGAATAAACGGAGGAAAATTGTGGAAATCAGGATTGTCCAAATTGGCGCGGATCCCGCCGTCCGGCTGGCGGCAAAAGAATTGAGCAAATATCTGCCGAAGATCGACCCGGCCGTTGAAACGGCGATTCTCTTGGGAAACGAAACGCTCGATGGAATCAAGGTCGGGATGGCCTGCGGAGAAAATGGGGAGCTGCTTGTCCCGGCTTCCGAATTAGACGACGAAATCATGATCGATGTGAAAAACGGCAAAGGGGTCATTACCGGTTCCAATGCGAGAAGCGTTTTGATTGCCGCGTACCGTTTTTTGCGTGAGGCCGGATGCCGCTGGGTGCGGCCGGGCGAATCCGGGGAAAAAATACTGCCGGGGGATGTTGGAAGGCTCAGCGTGTCTATCCGTGAAAGGGCTTCTTACCGTCACCGGGGAGTTTGCGTCGAGGGGGATTGTTCCTATAACCATGTATTGCAGATGATTGAATGGATGCCCAAAATTGGACTGAACACCTATTTTCATCAGTTTTTTGTTCCCTATACTTTTTTTGAAAAATGGTATCTCCACGGCAAAAACCCTGAGATGGAACCGCAGCCAACCAGCGTAGAAGAGGTTTCGGCGATGGTGGAATCCTCGATTGCCTCCATGAAAGAGAGGGGGATGATGTTCCACCAGGTCGGCCATGGATGGACCTGCGAACCGTTCGGCGTTTCAGGCCATGGATGGGATCCAAAAGAGTATCACCTTACCGAAGAACAGGCTGCGCCTTTTGCCCTGGTAAATGGGAAACGCGATGTTTGGAAGGGGGTTGGGCTGAACACCAATCTCTGTTACTCCAATCCGTCGGTTCGCAAAACGCTGGTGGAGGCCATTGTCGATTACGCCAAAAAGCATCCCCAGGTGGATTATCTGCATTTCTGGCTGGCGGACGAGTCCCGCAATCAATGTGAATGCGACGGCTGTAAAGACACGAGGCCGTCCGACTTTTATGTGCAGATGCTCAATGATGTGGACAGACGATTGACGGAAGAGAAAATCAATACGAAAATTGTGTTCTTGATTTACCTGGATTTGCTTTGGGTGCCTGAACGGGAGCGCATTGTGAATCACGACCGGTTCGCTTTGATGTTCGCGCCGATCAGCCGCACTTATTCGGAAACTTTTTTAGAAGCGAGCAAAAAAGGAGACGGGCAGCTCCAGCCGTATCTCCGCAACCGCAATGTGATGTCGACCAAGGTTGAGGACAACATCGCCTATTTGCGGGAATGGCAGAAGAGCTTCTCAGGGGATGCCTTCGATTATGATTACCATATGCTTTGGGACTGGAATTTCGATCTCGGCGGATACCGCTCTTCGGAAGTGCTGTTTGAAGATATGAAGGACCTTCATCAGTTTGGGATCAATGGGATGATGAGCTGCCAGATGCAGCGCGTTGCTTTTCCAACCGCTCTCGGCATGGTTGGGATGGCATCGGCATTATGGGATGAGAAGGCTTCCTTTCGGGAGGTGTCGGCACAGTATTTCGGCGACCTTTTCGGTGAAAGCGCCGAAGCGATGAAAGAGTATTTCCAAACGCTGTCGGAGCTCTTTCATCCTCCCTACCTGCGTTTAGAAGAGGAAACGATAAACCCGGAACGCGCCGAAGATTACCGGAAGCTGTCCGCTTATATCGACTCTAAAAAGCAGTGGCTTTTCCGGAAGAAAGAGGCCGCCGAAAATGCGTGTGACCGCGCGACTTGGAATATAGTTGCCCGTCATGCCGATATTTGCAGCTTGATGGCAGCCGCGCTGGAATACAAAGCGAGCGGAAACCAAAAGGCCGCCTTGGAACAGTGGAACCGGGTAACGGAATTGGCAAATCATTTAGAGGCGGCGGAACCCCACCTGCGAGACGCATGGGATGTGGAATATTTCCTCAATATAGTCGGCGGTGCGGTCAAGGGAGAAAAACGTCCGGGCATCGATTATTAAGGCAGAATGAAAATGGGAGTTGTTTGTTGTGAATGAACAGTATATCGGGCATCCCGATCAATATTACGGTGTGGAAGAACATCGGCTTGTCGGTGGAAGAAAGGACGGGATGCGGATCTTTGAAGTGCGCAACGGAAAGGGCCTTTCGTTTACCGTTTCAGCCGACCGGGGCGCGGATATCACCCGCCTTGCTTTTATGGGATGGAATTTCGGCTTTTTTCACCCTGCGGCTATGTTTCGCCTCAATACTACGATCAGGCGCGCTCCGGATTCCCAAAATCCTTTACGGCGGGCTTTATGACAACCTGCGGATTGGCTTCGGTCGGCGGGCCCTGTTACAGCGAAACCGGCGAGCTCCTTCCGTTTCACGGAACGGTCAGCAATACCCCCGCGGAACAGGTTTATTATACGGAAGAAGATGATGAACTGTGTCTCCACGCGGTTTTGCGCGATGCCCAGATTTTCGGCCATAAGCTCAGTATGAACCGCAGGATAAGCTGTTCGCTCGTGGAAAATGTGATCAGCATAACCGATACGGTTAAAAATGTGGGGGATAAGGTTTCGCCCCTTATGATTTTATATCATATCAATGCGGGGTACCCGCTTCTGGACGAGAATTCTGTTGTCTATATCCCCACCGAACAGGTGACCGCATATAATCAGCATGCACAGGATGGGATAGACCGGTGGGGCAAGACATCTGCGCCGCAAAAAGGGACGGAAGAGCAGTGCTATTTCCACAAAATCACCGGGAAAGGCGCTGCGGGCCTGTTCCAGCCATCCTTCGGGAAAGGAATGGTCATTGAATTTGACAGCCGGGAACTTGACTGCTTTACGCAGTGGAAGATGATGGGGTATGCCGATTATGCGATGGGGTTTGAACCGGGGAATTGCTACCCCACCGGAACGGAGGAGATGAAACGTAAAAAACTGATGAAATGGATCAGCCCGGGCGAAACTAAACAGTTCCATCTTTCGCTCAAAATGGTCGACGGGGTTGAAGACTGGAATCGTTTGACGGGTTTTGTCTAAATAACCGGAAAAAGCCTGAGAGACTCATCAGAGTTTCTCAGGCTTTTTTGTGAAAGCTCGGGCGAAGAGACGGTGCCGAAGAGGAGCTGCCGTGATAACTGCCGGCGATGTCCTGGCCGGGCAGGACGGTTCGGCAGCAAACCGCCGCAAGCCGTTCGCGCGGAGGCATTTTGCCAGCTTTAAGCGAAGGTTCTGCGAGACGCTTTCTCTTGACGAAACACGGCTTTTCCAGTATAATAAAATACTGAATTTAACCTGATAGCCGGGGCTTTGGCGCTCGGTGCAAGCTCCTGGCTTTTGTTTTTGTCCGCGGCTTTGATTTTCTGCTTTGGGCCGGTTTTGAGGCGGCGCTTTCAATACAATCAGGATCAAAAAATGGAGAAAGGAACGATACGGCGCGCAAAGGAGTATATGACAGCTTTTGTGCGGCGCTCGTATTGGATGGGATTGTTTATGAAGATTTCATTTTCCACATTGGGCTGCCCAGATTTTGAGTGGGCGGATATTTACTCTGCAGCAAAGGACTTGGGGTTTGACGGCGTTGAAATCCGCGGCATCGGCGACGATATTTCCGCACTGAACGCGCCGCCCTTCCGGGAGGAGCGCCTCCCCCAGACGGTACAGCAGTTGAAGCGGCTTCGGCTTGAGATTCCCTGCCTTTCCTGCAACTGCTGCCTGAAGTTTGCAGACAAAGAAGAGGAGAACAGGAAGGAAATCCTCGCCTATATCGCTTTGGCGCAGAAGCTGGGTGCGCCTTATATCCGCATCCTGGCGGATCTCCACAAGGAGCCGGAGGGCGATGTGGACGACGCGGCGATCATCCGCCAGCTGAAGGCGCTGGCGCCCGATGCAGAAAAAGCGGGGGTCTCCCTTTTGGTGGAGACCAACGGCGTTTACGCCGACACCTCCCGTCTGCGGAACCTGCTCGAACAGGTGGCGAGCGATGCGGTCGCCGCGCTCTGGGATATGCACCATCCCTACCGGATCATGGGTGAGAAGCCCGAGACCACGGTGCAGAACCTGGGCGCTTACATTAAGTACATCCATGTAAAGGATTCCGTCCAGACGTCCGGCGGCGTGGAGTACCGCCTGATGGGGGAAGGGGACCTGCCGGTCGACGAGATGATCTTCGCCCTGCGCTCGATCAATTACGACGGTTACATCTCCCTCGAATGGGTCAGACGCTGGGCGCCCGACCTGAGCGACGCGGGGATCGTCTTCCCGCACTTCATCAACTACATGGAGCGTTACCTCCAAAAGAATATCAGCCGCAGGCCGCTGTTCGACAACAACGCCAAAACCGGAAAATACGTCTGGGAGAAATACTCCCTGATCGACCTGACCTTCTCCCAGGTTTTAGACCAGATGGTGGAGGAATTCCCGGATCAGTACGCGTTCCGGTTCACCACGATGGATTATACCCGCACCTATTCCGAGTTTCGGGACGACGTCGACAGCTTCGCCCGGGCCTTGCTCGCCCTCGGGGTGAAGAAGGGGGATAAGGTTGCAATCTGGGCCACCAACGTCCCGCAGTGGTATATCACCTTCTGGGCGTCGGTGAAGATCGGCGCGGTTCTCGTAACGGTCAATACCGCTTATAAGATTCACGAGGCGGAGTATCTTCTCCGCCAGTCCGACACCCACACCCTGGTCATGATCGACGGCTACAAGGATTCCGATTACGTCGGGATTATCAAGGAGCTCTGCCCCGAGCTGGGGGCGCTGGAGAATGGTATGCCGCTCCACGCCCAAAAGCTCCCCTTCCTGCGCAACGTCATCACCGTCGATTCGAAGCAGCCCGGCTGCCTGACCTGGGACGAGGCGCTGGAAAAGGGCGAAAAAATCCCGGTGGAGCTGGTTTACCAGCGCGCTGCTCTGGTGAGCCGCCATGACGTCTGCAATATGCAGTACACCTCCGGCACCACCGGTTTCCCCAAAGGGGTGATGCTGACCCATTACAACGTGGTGAACAACGGCAAGAATATCGGCGACTGTATGGATCTTTCGACGGCCGACCGGATGATGATCCATGTGCCGATGTTCCACTGCTTCGGGATGGTTCTCGCCATGACCGCCTGCATGACCCACGGGGTCACCATGTCCCCGATCCCGGCCTTCTCCCCGCGGCTTTCCCTTGACTGCATCAACAAAGAGAAGATCACCTGTTTCCACGGCGTCCCCACTATGTTCATTGCCATGCTTGAGCATGAAAACTTTGAAAAAACCGACTTTTCCCACATGCGCACCGGCATCATGGCGGGCAGCCCCTGCCCGGTCAAGGTGATGCAGGACGTCGTCGACAAGATGCACATGACCCAGATTTCGATCGTCTACGGTCAGACGGAGGCCTCCCCGGGCTGTACCCAGAGCCGGGTCGACGACCCGATCGACGTAAGGGTCAACACGGTGGGCCGCGCCCTCCCGGGAATCGAGTGCAAGATTGTCGACCCCGAAACAGGGGAGGATCTCCCGGACAATGTGGACGGAGAGTTTGTCGCCCGGGGCTACAACATCATGAAAGGATATTATAAAATGCCCACTGCCACCGCGGCGGTAATCGACGAGGAAGGCTGGCTTCACACCGGAGACCTTGCGAGAAGGCTCCCGGACGGCAACTATAAAATCACCGGGCGGATCAAGGATATGATCATCCGCGGCGGCGAAAATATCTACCCCAAGGAGATCGAGGAGTTCATCTACACCCATCCGAAGGTCAAGGACGTGCAGGTGATCGGCGTGCCGGATCAGCAGTACGGCGAGGAAATCATGGCCTGCGTCGTCCTCAAGGAAGGGGAGACGATGACCGAGCAGGAGCTCAAGGAATACGTCATGAGCCACATGGCCAAGCACAAGACCCCGCGTTACGTCGATTTCGTGGACGATTTCCCGATGAATGCCGCCGGGAAGATCCTCAAATATAAGATGCGGGAGGACGCGGTCGAAAAGCTGGGCCTCCAGGATGCAAAAAACATCAAGATGGCATAGAAAAAGCCTGATGTGAGTTTTTTAATAGCCGTACAAAAGCACCGGGAAAATCTGTGTTCTCCCGGTGCTTTGCTGTAGTTAAGCAAGCCGTAATTTTTCTCACTTTAAATTTTATCGTGAATTTCACGGTTTAATTTGGCTCGCCAATCTTCGGTATTTGTTCTCGTGTTTTTTAAAAGTTCGTCCACAAAGCCGGCAACATCTTCGCCTGTTACCTCTAAAACGGGTTTCCCTTCTGACGCGCCTTCTTCAAACAATTCAAGCAATCCCCAGTGAAGTTCCATCATATCGTAACCCGCTCCGGCGACAAATTGCCAGGTGTATCCCTGGATTTTTTTGAATACATATTGATAGTCGGCCGGCAAGGCGTTTACCCTTTGCATCTGTTGTTTATACGCCTTTTTCTCTTCTATCATCCTTTTGATGTTGAGGTAGTCGTCAAAGAAATTACTCATAACCATGATTCTCCTTCAGCTCATTGATTTTTGAAGCGATAAAATCCCATCTTTCCCAAAATCGGCGCAATTCCTCCCAGCCCTTATCGTTTAACGAATAGAATTTGCGCGGCGGCCCTAGCTCGGATGGCTTTTTCTGAATGGTTACAAGGTTGTTTTTTTCGAGCCGGACTAAAATAGTATAAACAGTTCCATCAACCACATCTGAAAATCCAAGCGAGTTAAGCCGCCGTGTGATCTCATAACCGTAAGTTTCTTTCCTACTGATGATCTCAAGAATACAGCCCTCCAATATCCCCTTGAGCATTTCTGTTATATTGTCCAAAGCCGGTCTCCTTTCGCTATTATGTGTTACTTATTACTGCTATATTGTATTACAAAATAGCCTGTTTGTCAACGGGTATTTTTTGTTATAGAGAAATATCAAAACAGGGACAGAGAAAACCATTTTCTATGTCCCTGTTGTCTGTTTTTTGAAATTTTCCGGAGAATCACAAACGGCAATCTGTATCTCCGTCTTAAACGATCAGTGCGCCGTGTATAAGCAGGCTGTTGTGCATGCACCGCGGCCGGGCAAGGGGAACGGCTGTGAAAACTACAGATTGATCGCTGCTCATTTACGTTGATCGAGTGTAAAAGGCTGCTTTTCTGCCTTCCGTTCGACCCGGCGGCGAAGGAAAAAGCTGCGGAAGCGGCCGAACCGCTGTTTGATCTCCATGAGAAGCCCGGCCTCGGCACTTTGGATTTTTCTCAAGTCCTCCGGCCCAATCGCCTCTTCCTTATAATGGAGGCGGCTGTAGGCATCTGCCGCCTCTGTGAAAGGCAGGGCGGAAAGGGCCTGTCCGATCCGTTTCGCATATGCAGACAGGGTTTCCCCTCCGTTCATCGGAAAACCGCATGCCCGCAGAAGAAGCAATACCTTTTTGAAGCTGAGATAGGCCTTCTCCGCAGTGCTGGATTGCCGGTACCGCCTTTTTCTCTTTTGAGATTTTATGAACAGCAGAAGAAGCAGAATTCCCAAAAGGAGCAGCGTAGCGCCGGCGCAGATCAGAAAAATGCCGGACGGGTTCAAGCTGGACATTTCGTCCTGTTCGATCGGGATATCCGGCTCTGGTTCTGGCTGGTCGTCCGGCTCGAGGGGGACGCCTTCGCTCGGATTGACGGGCTCGGGTTCCTGTCCCTGCCAGGCGGAAGGGGGCTCGTTCGACATGGCCGGCGTCGGTTCGAAGGGAATCCATCCGATCCCTTCCAGATACGCTTCCGGCCAGGCGTGCCCCTCCTGGTTCTGAACCAGGCAGGTGACCTCCCCGCCCGAAACCCATTCGGTGCACTGTGCGGAAAAGCCCTGGACATAGCGGGTCGGGATTCCGGCACAGCGGGCCATGACCGCCATAGCCGTCGCAAAGTAGGTGCAGTAACCCCTTTGATTGTCGAACAGGAAATAGTCGACGAAATCCCTTCCCTCCGGCACCGCCCCAGGGGTCAGGGTATAGGTGTAATTCTGTTTGAGGTACTGCTCGATTGCCAACAGCTTTCCGTAGTCGTCGTAGTAACCCTGCGTCACCTCGTCGGTGAGGGTGTAGACCCGCTCCGGAAGGGACTGCGGCAGCGCGGTGTAATGCGCCCGAATCCAGTCGCTCCGTTCCCGGAGGGAATCCTCGAGACGATCGAAGCCAATGAAAAAGCCGCCGCCTTCCTCATTCGAGGTGAGCACCCAGGTGATCCAATCGGTCAGTTCTGTGGGAATCGGGTAATCCGGCTGATAACGGTATTCGGATTCGGAAAAGACCAGCAGCTGGAAAGTGGGGCTGTCGTAATCGACGTCGAGAAAAGCTGCATCGTAAACCACCCGGCGTTGCTCTCGTTCAAACAGGGCGCCGTGGCTGTACATCCGGAAGGGGACGCTCTCGCTGTGCGAGAAGGAGCAGAGGAAGGTCTTAGGCGGCAGAAAGGCAGAGCGGGTGGCGATGTCCTGATAGGAAATGGTCACCGACTTATTCTGCATAAAACCGGGCAATTCCCCGTAGAAGGAATAGCCGGACCGCCCGGCAGCGTAGAGCAGCTCCAGACTGTCCAGTTCGCATTCCGAGTAAGGGGAGGAGAAGCTTTCCGCGTTCCGTTCCCAGCCCCGCCCGGTGTAGGTGTCCTGCATGGAGCCTGTCAGCCGGAGTCCGGAGATGGGGGCCTTGCCCGGGAAGGTGAGCTTCAGCGCGGTGTCGTCGCTGAAAACGATGTTCCCGCCCAGCTCCTTCGCCGATTCGGAATACCCCAGGGAGTGAAAGTCGAATTCGTCCCCGCCCGTCCCTGGAAACCCGAGTCCGGAGAGCACCGAATCCCCCCAGAAGCGGACAAAGCTCCAGTCGATTGGATCCTCCCCGCGGGGCAGGCTCATCGCAGTCCAGGCGGTGAGGAGGCTGACCGGCAGCAGGCAGAGGGCGGCAAAGGCGCTGGAAATCCGCCGCTTCCGTTTGGGGGAAAGGCTTATGCCAACCTCTGTCAAAACCGAGATCAGGTAGGTCAGGATGAAAATCAGGGTGAAGAAGGGGGCTTCCTCGCCGCTTACGGTGAAGAAAACCAGTGCGGCGACCACGCCGAGCGCGCAGAAGATCCGCAGAGCCAGAAATTTTTGGAGCAGATAGCCCGCAAGCCCTGCGAGGAGGATGAAGATGGTCAGGGTGAGAAGGGCGCCGTCCCAGTCGTATCCCATCCCGGTGGCGGGGTTGTATAAAAGCCACCAGCTGATAATGGTCTCCCCGCCGTCCCTCAGCGCAGGGGGCGGGAAGGCGGTCAGTTCGATCCAGACAAAGGCGGCAGCCAGAAGCAGCAAACCGGCGATCAAAACCACTGCCCGCTTTTTAAAGCGGTCGAAAACCTGGATCAGAGCGAGGTAGATCGCCAGAGCGGACAGGAGGAGGAATCCGTTTGCCTTCATCCCAAACCGGAGGTTGAAATAGAGCGCGCCGCCCCCGCTCAACAGGAAGGCCAAAAAATAGGAATAGGCGTATGGCGCCGGTGTATGCCGGATCCTTTTCATCTCCATTCCCCCTATATGGTCTCCAGTGCGTCTGCGATCCCCTCGTCCTGCGTGATCCGGACGAGCCGAACCCGCCGGTCGAGGTTGGGTGGGATTTCCTGCGCAGGCTTCCCACCGACCTGTATGATGGAAACACCGCCGTTCATGGGGAGGATGCGGCTGGCTGAACGGCAGAGCGCTTCATCCAAACGGTGGGTGACGACAATGCAGAAAGCCTGTCCGCCGTTTTCAAAGGCGATTTGTTCCAGAAGGGCGGGGAAAGAAGAGGCGGCGGAGAATGGGACGCCGGAGAAAACCCGGTAAAGCTGGTCAAACGCCGCCTGGGTTTCGAGTTTAAACCCGCTGCACAAGGAATCCTCAGCACAGTAAGACACTTCAAGCGGGACATGGCGGCGAAGGAAATGGTCGGCGGCCGAAAGCGCTGTTTCGATGATTTTATCTTCCGTTATAATGCGGTCCAAAGGTTTTTTTAGCTTGATTTCACTTAGGTCGACGGCCAGCAGGATTTTTAGTTTGGGCCGGCCGGTATATTTTCTCACCAGCAGCTCCTGCTGTCTGGCTGAGAGTTTCCAGTTCACAGTTCTCAGGCCGTCCCCCGCCGTATAGGGGCGCGATTCAACATCCGGCTGTTCCTGTACCCGGACAGACGGGACGGAAAAATTTTTCGTGTCTTCTTCGTCCGGCGCAGACGCGAGCCTCTTGAGCCGGATCACCCGCGGGAGCACCTGCACCGTCGCCTGAGATGTGCGGGCGGAGCGCTTTAACCGGAACAGATTCAAAAAATCCGTCGCGGCGATCGACTCCACCCCGATCTGATAGGTTCCGCGGTAAAGGCAGCGGATCCGCGCGGTCGTTTCGATTCTGTCCCCCGGCGGGAGGCTGACAAACTGGAAGGGCTCCAGCTCTTTTGCTTCAAACAGGCTGGTATAAAGGCGCAGCTCCACCCCGGTGCAGATAAACGGCCCCCTGTTGCGCAGGACAAAACGGTAGGAAGTTTCCTCCCCTTTGTATAAGATATGATCCTTTACCCCCTGGGAAAGCTTGAGGCTGGCAAAGGCGATGACCAAACAGAGGAAGGAGACGAGGGGGAGAAGGAGCACCGCGAAGAGCAGCAGATAGCTCGTCCCGCCGTAGAAGCTGGAAAAAGCCGCCGCCGCGAGGATGAGGAACGTGAAAATGAGACGGTTTCGGAGCATCTTGGCCTCCCTTCTGGATGGAGTTGGTTACGGAAGGACGGGGACGGGAATCTCACCGATGATTTCCTTGAGGATCTCGTCGGTCTTCACGTTTTTGATCTTCGCCTCCGGCGACAGGACAAGGCGGTGGCAGAGGACGCAAGGCGCCATCTTCTGCACGTCGTCTGGCAGGACGAAATCCCGCCCTTCGAGGTAAGCGCAGGCCTGTGAAGTCCGGGCCAGCGCCAGGGTGGCGCGCGGGCTTGCCCCCAGTGTGAGCCGGAGGTCGCTCCGGGTGCGGTTGGTGATGCCGACGATGTAGCGGGCGACATGCTCCGCAATCCGCACGGAACGCACCTCTTCCTGCATGGCCAGGATTTCTCCTTTCCCGGCGACGGGCTCCAACACGGCGGCCGAAGCCCCGCCCAGGTACCGCTGCGTCATAACGGTTTCCTCCTCGGCGGAGGGATAGCCGATCGATAGCCGGATCAAAAAGCGGTCGAGCTGGGCTTCCGGGAGATTATAAGTCCCCAGAAAATCGATGGGGTTTTGGGTGGCGATGACCATAAAGGGCGCTTCCAGCGGATAGGTTGCGCCGTCGACGGTCACCTGCCGCTCCTGCATCGCCTCCAGAAGGCTCGCCTGGGTTTTGGGAGAGGTGCGGTTGATTTCATCCGCAAGGACGATGTTGCTGACGACGGCCCCTTTTGAATAGTCGAAACTCCCGGTTTTCATGTTGTAAATGGAAAGCCCGGTGACGTCGCTCGGGAGGGTGTCCGGCGTGAACTGAATCCGGCTGAAGCCGCAGCCGAGCGACTGCGCCATCGCGTTTGCCAGGGTGGTTTTTCCAACGCCGGGGACGTCTTCCAGAAGGAGATGCCCTTCCGAAAGAAGGGCGACGACCGCCAGTTCCACGCTCTCTTCCTTGCCGATGATCACCTGGTTGATGGATTCGATGATACGTCTCGCCGTTTGATAATACCGCATCGCGCTGCATCCTTTCAATTTTGTCGGTGGAACAGTGAGTAAAACAAAAATAAGCAGTAAATTTACAACTATATTTTAATCATATAGAGTATACCACAAAAAATCGTTTTTTAGGGAAAAAACACAGTTTTTTAAATTATTGTCAACCGTTTGATCAAAAAGAGGCTGCAATCGTCCCAACCCTTTTAAAATCAGGATGTTTCCTTTAAGAAAAAAGGCGGGAAACGGCCGTTACAAGGAACAAAGCTGTTGGTGATGGTGGCGATCAACCGCTCCCGCGGTGAGTCGATGATCCGGCAGCCGACAACGCCGCAGGCGTTGCAGCCAAACCCCATCGCCATGGTGGGTTGCTGCTGGAATGCGGTCTTCATTCTGAATAGATTTTAGACGACGGCGTGCCGTCGAAACGGAAATAGAGCGTCACATGCTGCCGCTTTACCCGGCCGTGTTCTGTCTTTTGGTATTCCCCCTGCCCGATTTCGATCCGGTCGATCAGTCTGTAAAGCAGCGAGGGCGTCAGTTCGGGAGGCTCCAGATATTGCTTCAAGGCCCTCTTGAGCAGATCGATGCGGGCGGGCTTATTTTCTTCGGGCCGGCTTTTTTTCAGAGCGCTGATTTTTCGATCGATTTCTTCGGCTTCTTTCTCATACCGCGAAAGCAGTTTTTTAGCTCGCTCCGCCTTTAAAAATCCGGCCGCGTAGTCGTTGTAGAGGGCTTCTATCAAGCGGTCCAGCTCCTGGCTGCGCCGTTTGAGCTTGGCGAGCTCCCTGTGCTGTGCGGCTGTATCGTCCCGCTTTTGCAGGCGTTTTTCCGCCTCGTTTAAAACCGCTTCCTCCTCTTCCGGGGAGAGCCGGACGGCCTCCCGGGTCGACGAAAGGACGATCCGGGCGAGCAGGCCGTACTCAATAAAATGGTTGGAGCATTCGCTTTTTCCATACAGCTTATAGCCGCCGCAGGTTAGGTTCGCGGCGGCGCTTTTTTTGCGGGTTCCGACAGCCGACATGTTCCGCCCGCAGTCGGCGCATTTAGCGGTACCGGAAAAGATGTTGTGGAAGCTCCCTTTTTTTTCACAGGTGCGCTGCCTGCTCCTGCGGGAAGCGGTCTCA
>JAAWBP010000145.1 GCA_022792755.1 Oscillospiraceae bacterium
ATTATGAGACCCTCCTGTCCGAAGGGGAATTTTTGCAGGTGGTGTCGGCCGCGATCTCGGATTACCGGGAGCCGTTTCCCGGTGCGCGGGAGCGTTTGATCAACGGGATGGAGATCATCCTGACCTATTACGCTTCGGCCATTGTAAAAAAGCGGGCGGATCAGCTCTGTGAAGCGGTTTTGCAGAAGCCTCCGCTTTTAAAAGAAGAAACGCCCGGCGGAGGGCCGGCGCTGGAGAAGGAGGAAGAAAACGATGCTGGCTTGGTGGAATAGCTTGTCGATCTTGGAGCAGGTTTTTGCTTGTATCGCGATTGCGGCGACGGTGGTGCTGGTCATCCAGTCCCTCCTGCTGCTCTTCGGCATCGGGTTCGGCGGCGGTGAAGCGGATGCAGGAAGCCTCGACGGAGGGACCGACATTGATACGGACTTTGACACAGATTTCGATGCGGATTTCGATGCCGCATTCGACGGGGACGCCGGCGCAGATTTCCATGATGCAGCGGCAGACGGCGGCAGCGGACTGACCCTTTTCACCGTCCGCGGGCTGGTTGCGTTTTTCACAGTCGGCGGCTGGACGGGGCTGGCACTCGTCAAATACACCGGACCGGTCTGGGCGGTCGTCATCGCCTTCGTCGCCGGCGCCGCGGCGCTGGTCGGCGTAGCATACATGTTCAAGGCGGCTTTAAAGCTTCAAGATAAAGGAAACCTTGATATTCGGAACGCAGTGGGGAAAACTGGGAAGGTCTACCTTCCCGTCCCGCCGATGGAAGGGGGCCAGGGAAAGGTAACCGTTATGGTTCAGGAGCGTCTGATCGAGTTGGACGCAGTCACAAAGGAAGCGCAGCTCCTCAAAACCGGCTCTTTGGTTCGCGTCTGCGGCGTTGTAGACGGGCAGACGGTTTTAGTGGGGCTGCCGGATGAAGGAACGAAGAACAGAGGGGGTATTTCTCAATGGATCCAATCATAGTCATTTTAGTTTCGGTCATTGCCGTCCTGGTTCTGACCACGCTGATCGTCATCCTTTCGCGTTACCGCAAATGCCCGTCCGACAAAATCCTGGTGGTTTACGGCAAGGTGGGCTCCAACAAGGACGGCACCTATCGCAGTGCCAAGTGCATCCACGGCGGCGCAGCGTTCATCATGCCGGTCGTTCAGGCCTACGAATATCTGGACTTGACCCCGCTTTCAATCTCAGTTGATCTGAAAAACGCCCTGTCGAAGCAGAATATCCGCATCGACGTCCCCTCCCGTTTTACCGTCGGCATCTCGGTGGAGCCGGGCGTCATGCAGAACGCGGCGGAGCGGCTGCTCGGTTTGAAGCTGGCCGAAATCCAGGAACTCGCGAAGGATATCATCTTCGGGCAGCTTCGTTTGGTCATCGCGACGATGGAGATCGAGGAGATCAACACCGACCGTGACAAATTCCTTGCCGCCGTGTCGAACAACGTCGAGTCGGAGCTCAAAAAGATCGGCCTGCGGCTGATCAACGTCAATGTCACCGATATCACCGACGAATCCGGCTACATCTCGGCCCTCGGTAAAGAAGCAGCTGCCAAAGCCATCAACGACGCGAAAATCTCGGTCGCAGAGGCCGACCGTTCCGGTGCCATCGGTGAGGCGAACGCCCACCGCGAGCAGAGGGTTCAGGTCTCGATGGCCGATTCTGAAGCGATCAAGGGTGAAAACGAAGCGAAAGCGCAGATCGCCGAATCGAATGCGACCTTGACTGAGAAATCCGCAGAGGCCAGACGCCGCGCAACCGCCGCAGAAAAGATCCAAGCTGCCCGCGCTTTGCAGGAGGCTTATGTCGCCGAGCAGGAGGCTGAAAGGGCCCGTTCTGCCCGTGAGCAGGCCACCTTGGAGGCGGACGTCATCGTCAAGACCGAAATTGAGAAACGTAAAATCGAGCTGGAGGCCGAGGCGGAAGCTGAGCAGATCCGCCGCCGGGCAAAGGGTGAAGCGGATGCGATCTACGCCAAGATGGAGGCAGAGGCCCGCGGCGTTCAGGAGATGCTGACCAAGCAGGCCACCGGTCTGTCTCAGATCGTTTCGGCGGCCGGCGGCAGTGCAAACGACGCCATGAAGCTGATGATCGCCGACAAGCTCGAGGCTCTGGTCAAGACCCAGGTCGAAGCGATCCAGAACCTCAAGATCGACAAGGTCACCGTCTGGGACAGCATGGGCGGAAAAGAAGGCGGTTCCACCACCGCGAATTTCCTCTCCGGCATGCTCAAATCGATCCCGCCGATGAACGAGCTGTTTGAGATGGCCGGGATGGAGCTCCCGGAATTCCTCGGGAAAAACGCGGAGAAAAAGGGAATCGCAGAGAGTGCCCCCGCCGAAGAGGAATAATCATCCTCACAAAGAGTGAAGCAGCTGCCAAATATCCCCCGGATAAGACATCCGGGGGATATTCTTTAAATTGTATGTTTGTAAAAATTATACAATTTGTAAATTAAAATAGAAGGGAGACGTTTATGAGAAAAGCAAGAATACTGCTGTCCGCACTGGTTCTGGCCGGGAGCGTCGGCCTTTTCAGCGGATGTTCCCACCCTTCAGACGAGGAGCTCACAGACGCAAAGCCGGTGATCTACCTATACCCGGAACAGGAAACGGAGGTCACCGTCAGGCTCGACTACAGCGGGCGGCTCACCACCACCTACCCTGTCTATGGGGAGGGCTGGGAAGTCACGGCAATGCCGGACGGGACGCTGACCAACAAACGGGACGGCCGGGAATACGCCTATCTGTTCTGGGAGGGGAAATCCAAGGCAAACTACGATCTTTCCAAAGGGTTTGTTGTCAAAGGGGAGGAGACCCGGGAATTTTTGCAGGAAATCCTGCCGAAACTCGGTTTGATCCCGAAGGAATACAACGATTTCATCGTCTACTGGCTCCCTAGGATGGAGCACAACCCTTATAATTTGATTACCTTCCAGACCAGCCGCTACACCGAAAGCGCAAAGCTCACCGTCACGCCGGAGCCGGACAGCCTTTTGCGGGTTTTTATGGCCTACCGCCCGCTGTCCGCCCCGGTCGAGATCGAGCCTCCTGTGATCGAGCCTTTTGAGCGGAACGGCTTTACCATCATCGAGTGGGGCGGTTGTGAAATTGTATAATCAATCGAATAATATACAATTTGTATTTTGATTGACTCAATAATTATAGCGATCGAACGCTTACCACCCCGTCCAAGGCTAGTACGGTCTTTCCAAAATGACAAGCCCGCCGAAAGTTTCCCGGCGGGCTTGTTGTTTATTTGATCCAGTTGGAAGAGAATAGACATGTTTAGATCATCGGACTGCCTGCCCTCGTCGGGGGAAACGGCCGGTTTACCGGTAAGAGGGCAGCCAGCTTCCGTGTGCTTCGATGAGATCGTCCACCAGCTTGACGATCGTATCCGGATCCAGCTCGCTGCCGGTGTGGGGATCCAGCATGGCAGCCTGATAGATGTGCTCTTTCTTTCCGGTCACGGCGGCTTCGATGGTCAAAAGCTGTACGTTGATGTTGGTCTGGTTCATCGCGGCGCACTGCACCGGGAGCCGGCCCACCCGGCAGGGATGTACCCCCATCCCGTCAACCAGACAGGGAACCTCAACGCAGGCATCGGCGGGCAGGTTTTCGATCAGATGCCCGGTGTTCAGGACATTGCCGCCGATTTGGTAGGGATTCCCGGTGACCACCGCCTCCATGATATAGGAGGCGTACTCCTTGGAGCGTTCGTGATCCAGCTTTTTGGAGCTGCGCAGCTCGTCCCGCTCCTTTGCCCACCCTTCGATCTGGGAGACACAGCGGCGGGGATATTCATCTAGCGGGATGTTGTACCGCTCGATCAGCTCGGGGTATTTCGACTTGATGTAGAACATGTTGTATTCCGCATTGTGTTCGCTCGACTCGGTGCAATAGTACCCGAAGCGGTCGATATAATCCAGGCGAACCATGTCGTTGTGCTTTTCCGCCCCGTCGGCCAGCGCAGCCAGATTTTTTTCACGGGCGCGGCGGCGGATTTCGGGGTAAAGGTCGACGCCGTCCTTGTTCTTGATTTCGAGGAGCCAGCCCATATGGTTGATCCCGGCGATCAGTTCCTTCCGCCCTGGGAGCTGATCCTCCATCCCCAGCTCCCGGAGCAGCGTTTCGGAGCAGACCTGGACACTGTGGCACAGCCCCACCGTCCGGACGCCGGTGTACCGCTGCATATAGCCGGTCAGCATTGCCATCGGATTGGTGTAGTTAAGGAAGAGCGCATCCGGGCAGACCTCCTCCATCTCCCTGGCGAAATCCTGCAAAACCGGGATGGTGCGGAGGGTGCGCATAATCCCGCCGATCCCCAGCGTGTCGCCGATCGTCTGGCGCAGGCCGTACTTTTTCGGCACCTCGAAGTCGATGATGGTGCAGGGATCGTACAGCCCGACCTGGATGGCGTCCACGACAAACTGCGCCCCACGCAGGGCCTCCCTGCGGTTTTCGACCCCTAGATAGGCCGTCACCTTTCCATGCCCGCCCTTGGTTTCATTCATGGCGGAGATGATCTCCCGGCTTTCCTCCAGCCGGACGGGGTCGATATCGTACAGGGCGAATTCCCAGTCCTTCAGCGCATCGCTGCACATGCAGTCTCCCAAAACATTCCGGACAAAGACGGTGCTTCCCGCACCCATGAACGTAATCTTATTCAAAACAAAACCTCCTCTTTTCATTTCCCCAGTTTTAGGGGAACACTTTTATTATGATCATACTCCCCTTTGAGAGAAACAGGTATTGCATGATGTGGGGTTTATTTGGTAAAATGTTGGCAGTGTGAATTTTTCAGTGGAGTGCCTCTGCTGTCAAACGCGATCCGTGGCCGGGCTGGTCAATCACGATCCGCAGGCTGTACAAATTTTGTGGGTTCGTAACCCGCGAGGCACGTTGCAGCTGCTTTATCTTAGTCGCCTCGCAGGTCAATCAGCTTTTTAACTGGTAAAATCTTAGGGTGCGGATTGGCCTGCCCGGCCACGGGCGCGCTTCAGACAGGAAAGGAACCGTTTCATGGAAAAAACGATCTTTTTGACAAACCGGCATTGGAAGGAGATCAATCCCGTCGACTGCGGATGGGAAAAGTGCAGCCCCCGCCATTCCTTCGGGCCGGCGACACGCTTTTACTGGCTTTTGCATTATGTCGTGCAGGGGAGCGGCATTTTAAAAAGCGATGAAACCGTTTATCCCGTGCGGGCAGGGCAGATCTTCGTCATACGGCCCTTTGAGCGCACCTATTACGAGGCGGACGCACAGACCCCCTGGGAATACATCTGGGTCGGTTTTACCGCCGGGATCGACCTGCCGGAATGCCTCTGCCGGGAACGCGTCGTCAGCGCCTCCCGCTGCGGCAGGATTTTCAGCTCGATGCTGGAGGCGGAGGAGATGAGGGACGGGCGGGAGCTCTATCTCTGCGGCAAGATCTACCAGCTCATGGCGCAGCTGTCGGAAGGGCAGGGCAGCGAAGGGGATTATGTGGAACAGGCCAAGACTTACCTGGAGAGCAATTACATGCGGGAGCTCTCGATCCTGGAGCTGGCGGAAAAGCTAAACCTGAACCGCTCCTATTTCAGCACCCTGTTCCGACAGAAAACGGGAAAATCCCCCCAGCAGTACCTGACTGATTACCGGATGAAGAAAGCCTGCCAGCTGATGACAGAGCACCATTACACGCCGGGGGAAGCGGCCCTTTCCACTGGATATCCCGATATCTTCAGCTTTTCCCGGATGTTCAAACGGCAGTTCGGCATATCCCCCCGGGGCTATCTGGAGCGCCTGTGCCCAGACCAGGCGCGGGGAGCCCCCGCTGAACAAACGCGGCGGAGTGCCTCCGCTGTCAATCGCGATCCATAAGTTGCTCTGAGATTAAGACTGGTAACCCGCGCGGCACGTAGTTTATACAAGGCATCTCGCAGGGCGGAGTACCTCCGCAGGCAAATGCGATTCACAGGTAGTGCGAATAACAGTGTTGGTAACCCGCTCGGTGCGCCGTGCTTGCTTTATCATAAGCGCCTCGCAGGATAAAAATTTAGAGGCTGGCAAAACGTTTGGGTGCGTATTGTCCCGCCGAGGTCACTCGGCGCGGAGGCACTCCGCTAAAATACGTTTCAAAATAAAGATGAAAGCTGGTTGGTTGATGGAAACACAAAAAGAGCGGGTCTGGCTGATCGACGAGATCAGGGGCCTCGCAATCCTGCTGATGGTGGTCTACCACTTCTTTTACGATATCGTCGTCCTTTACGGGGTGAACATCCCCGCCTTTTACTCCCCCGCCCTGAACCTCGTCCGGGACCTCTTCGCGGGGCTGTTTATCTTCATCTCAGGCGCCGCCTGCCGCTTTTCCAGGAACAACCTAAAGCGCGGCGTCCAGTGCCTTGCCCTCGGGATGGTGATGACCTACGTGACCGCAGCCGTGATGCCGCATGAGCCGATCCTCTTTGGGATCCTCCACCTGCTGGGGGTCTGCATGCTCTTCTTTTCCTTTACCGAACACCTTTGGGACAAGCTTCCGCTCTGGGCGGGGATCGCCGGCTGTGCCCTGTTCCTCGTACTCACCTGGAGAATGAAAGATGGGTATTTTGGGATTGCAGGGCTATTTGAGCTTCCCCACCCTGAAATCCTGCGGGAAAGCGGCCTGTTTTTCCCCTTCGGCATCATCGGGAAGGGATTCGTTTCCTCCGACTATTTCCCGCTCTTCCCCTGGCTCTTTGTCTTCCTGGCAGGAACCTTCTTCGGCGTCCCGGTCAAGGCCGGAAGGATGCCTGTCTTCTTTTACAAAAAGCATCTGCCGCCCCTTGCGTTTGTCGGACGGCACACCCTTTGGATTTACCTGCTCCATCAGCCAGTTCTGATGGGGATCTGCATAATAGTGTTCAGCATCCTCCGGTAAATGGCGGATGAGAGACCTGCGGCCGCAATGATGCCTCCTGAACGCGGGATTCCCCGTATTGCCCGTTATTTGTCTGGAATAATCTCCCCTTTCGTGTAATAAAACAAAAACCGCCCGCCTGTATTTTACGGCGGACAGCTTATATGATCAGAACTGATACGCGAGTCTCGTTCCGGGATTTGACCCGCGGGCTGCCGGTTCACCCGCCGGTGTTTTACCGGCTCGGGACAGGGTGGTTTACTCCCCTTTCCCGGACTTTTTCACCCGGTACCGGAGAAACAGGTACAACGCTATTTCAATTAACAGCAGTCCCCCCATCATCACCGTAAAGGGGAGCAGCCCGGCGTACCAGGGCGCCGAGGCGAGCTGGTACAAGCCTTCGTGCTGGCGGTAATCGATCCAGCGCCACAGCACGTTCCCCAGCCAGGCGCCGACCGTCGAACCGATCACAATCCCCATTTTGCTTTTAATTTTTTGGATCATCGGTGTCACCTCCCCACAAAAAGATCATCGATTCCTTCGATTCTAACCGTAGCCTTCCTCGCGGGAAGCCGGGAACCCGCCTTCTAGAAATATTTCTCGTACTCCCCCGCCGGGAAGGGGGATTCCAATCCCAGAACTCTCGGCCATAGGCCGGCGTCGGCAATGATGTATCCCATAATCATCCCCATGTGGCTGTGCAGATGCCGAAACTGAGCCAAAATCAGGGTGAATCTGCAGTATTCGCAGTCCGACGGGAATTGGAGCAGCTCCTGATCCGTCAGATCCGCGAGATACCCGCTGATCTTCTGCTCGATCTGGGCAAAATAGCCGCCGATCTCCTCCCTGGAAAGGCGCTTTGAGGAAACTAAGTCCAGGTTATTGAGGCCCTCCTCGTGGATATCCGGCTCTTTAAAGGCGCGATCCCGGGGGTTGATATACCACAGATCCAGCGAATGGAGCATATGGTAGACATGCTTCCAGCAGGGCATCCCGCAGTATTCCCGTTCCCACAGCTCGTTTGGGATGCTGCCAATGACGTTTTGGATTTCCCAAAGGGCGCGGCGGGTCTGCTCCCGTATGATTGCAGCAAGAGAACCCTGTTCCATCTTCATTCCCCCATTCAGAAAATTCCGTCGTTTTTATACTAGCACAAAAAACGCTCCAGGGAAACCCCTGGAGCGTTTTAAAATGGGCCAAATTACCGCTTGGAGAACTGCGGAGCGCGACGGGCCGCTTTGAGTCCGTATTTCTTACGCTCTTTCATTCTCGGGTCACGGGTCAGGAAGCCGGCTTTTTTCAGAGCCGGGCGGAGTTCCTCATTGTACTGGAGCAGCGCGCGGGAAAGGCCGTGGCGGATTGCACCGGCCTGGCCGGTGACGCCACCGCCTGCAACGGTGCAGACAATGTCGAATTTGCCGAGGGTATCGGTCAGGTTGAGGGGCTGGCGGACAATCAGCTTCAAGGTCTCGAGGCCGAAATAGTCATCGATCTCTCTTCCATTAATGGTGATATTGCCGCTCCCGGCATAGACGCGGACACGGGCAACCGAGCTTTTTCTTCTGCCGGTGCCGTAGAAATATGGTTTCGATTCGTACATCTTCCATTGCCTCCCTTATTAAAACTCGCAGTTTATAGGCTTCTGCGCGGCATTGTTGTGCTCAGCGCCCCTATAAACACGCAGACGGCGCAGCTGTGCAGCGCCCAGTTTGTTATGAGGAAGCATCCCTTCAACAGCTAACATCATAGCCTTTTCCGGATTTTCTTCCATTAATTTGCTGTACTTGATCTCTTTGAGGCCGCCTACCCAGCCGGTGTGCCACTGGTGGACCTTCTGGTTGAGCTTGTTCCCTGTGAGAACCGCCTTCTCCGCATTGACGATGATGACGTGGTCGCCGCAGTCCATGTGGGTGACAAAGGTCGGTTTATGCTTGCCGCGCAGGATGTGCGCCGCCTTTGCAGCAACACGGCCCAGCGGTTTGCCGGCGGCGTCCAGCACGTACCATTTGCGCGAGATGTCGCCCGCTTTTGGCATATAAGTTGACATGGTGTTTCCCTCCAATTACAAATCGGTTTTCAGACAAAACGCCTTTGGGCGTTCGAAAACACAAATTCAGTTGCTCAATTATTATAATATGTCCGAAAAAGCTTGTCAAGGAGAATCAAGCGTTTTTCGCAATTTACATCTCTGTTTCTCTCAAAATCTCTCTCAATAGCTCTGTTTCTTTCTGTTTCTCATCTTTCATTTCTTTTTTGATGCCTGACTTGATAAACGGAGAAATTCAAAGAAATCCTTGAAAATCCGGAGAAAACAGGGGGTTATAAGAAAACACAAGACGGCCCTCACCTCAAGGGCGAGGACGCCTTGTGTTTACGGTTTCTTTGCAGTTCTTCGGCCTCCCGAAACACGGTCAGGGCAATTCGTTCCCCGCTGCCTTGTAGATATCATACCATTCCTTCCGGGTTAAGACGATCTCCCCACCTTTGGCGATCTCGCGGATCCTCTCGGGCTTTGCCGTGCCGCACAGCGGCATGATCCCGGCCGGGTGGCGGAGGATCCATGCCGCGGCGATGGCGGAATTCGGCACGCCGTAGGAGGCGGCGATTTCGTCGATCACCCGGTTGAGCTCCGGGAATTTCGGGTTGCCGAGGTAAACTCCCTCAAACCAGCCGTACTGGAAAGGCGACCACGCCTGGATGGTGATCCCCCGAAGCCGGGCGTACTCCAGCATGCTGTCATCCCGGCTGAGGGAAGCGTCGTCTTCCATATTCATATGGATGCCGGAGTCGATCATCCCGGTGTGCATCAAGCTGAACTGGAGCTGATTCGCGATCAGCTTGTGGGGAACCGCCTGCTGCAAAAGCTCCATAAAGAGGGGCTTGAAGTTGGAAACGCCGAAATAGCGCACCTTCCCCTCTCTGTGGAGGATTTCGAAGGCTTCCGCCACCTCTTCCGGCTCCAGAAGGGTGTCCGGACGGTGGAGGAGGAGTGAATCGAGGTGGTCGGTTCCCAGCCGTTTGAGGGAGGTGTGTACCGCTTCCAGAATATGTTCCTTTGAAAGGTCGTAGTGCCCTTCATGGACGCTGCACTTGCTCTGGATCAACATCCGGCTGCGGAGGGAGGGATCGGCCGCGAGGACTTCCCCGAACCGCTCCTCCGACGTGCCACCCATATAGATGTCCGCCAGGTCGAAGTAATCGATCCCCTCCTCCAAGCAGGTGCGGATCAACTTGTCCCCCTCTTCGACGGTATTCGCCCCGAACCGCCCGCAGCCGAGGGCGATTTGGGATGCGGGCAGAAGCCCGCCGACTTTGATCTGTTTCATTGCCAATTTTCCTTTCCTGATTCGATTGTTTGGTTTGATATATGGATAAGCCGTAACCGGGACAGAGCGGCATTACCCCCGCTCTGGAAACTGCCCATTATCCCTTTTCACGGGCTGCCTCCTGCACCTTTTTGAGAGCCGCCTTCCCGGTCAGATGCTCCGGCTCCAGCTCGATTACCAGCGTTCGATCCCAGAATTTCGCGATCTCGTCCTCTCCCTCTTTGCCGCAGCCGGGGCTGTACTTTTCCACCAAGGCACGAAGTGCCCGCCGCTTGACGGCGTCGTCGGAAACGATCCTAGCCTGTCCAAAAACGACGGCACTTTTATAATCGGTTGCGAACAGCCGCGGAACCACCCGGTTTTTTTCAACCACACAGAACGAGGCTTTCCCGCATTTTTTAAGCGCGTCGATTTTGTGCCCTTCCGCAGCGCAGTGGAAATAAAGCCGCCCGCCGTCCAGAACGTAATTCAAAGGGATCGTATAAGGATAGCCGCCTTCCCCCAGCACCGCCAGAACGCCGTCCGAACCGTTTTGCAGGATTTCCAGAACCTCTTCCCGGGACAGCTCCTGCCCGGATCGTCTCATCTTTCGGAACACCGCCGTTCCTCCTTTCACAAAAACATCGTCTAAGCTTCTGCCATTGAATCCTCCCGCTAAGCTGCAGGAAATATCCCACATCAAGGGCAGATAAGCCTCCGCCCCTGTTAGGCGGGAATCATTCCCGCCCGCTGTTTTTCACAGTATAGCACAAAAGCAGCAGCGAAGTCCACCCACAGCCGGGAAGGGAGGCATCCGAAGCCCCATAAATTCAGCGGGCAAACCGCTTTTATCCTTCTTCTCTTTCAGCTTCAAAAAAATTTCAGGGAAGTTGCACACAACCGTGCAACTTTCTTCCGTTTTTGCCCTAAGATGAGGGGAAAATTTTTTAAGGAGTGAAATGATGGCGAATATCATTGAATACGCGGGCAGACATCGGGTGTTCAGCGATCCGGCGGCAACGAAGCTCGGCTTCCAGCTGGATCAGAACGCAGAGGAAAAAATCTTTCAATTCCCGCGGTACCTTAACGGCTTCGACCTGTCGCAGTTTACCTGTTCCCTGCTTTTGAGCGGGGCAGACTGGACAGACCGCGTCGAACTATCCCAGGAAAGCTGCGGGGAAGAAACGCTGACCTGCCGGTGGACGGCGCCGAAGCTCGTCACGGCGGCGGGAAAGCCGGTGGTCTTTCAGCCCGTCTTCCAGAACGGGGCGACTGTGCTCCATCTGGACAAGGACATCTTTACCGTCTGTTCCAGCGTGGACCCCGACGGCGAGATGGAGCTCTTTTACCCGGACTATATCGGTAAGCTGAAAAAGCTGGAGGCAATCGTCGGCAAGATGAGCCTCCCCAACCACCTCATCAACGGCAATTCCATCGTATGGCAGCGGGGGGAGAGCTTTACCCTGATCTCCGGCAATACGAAATGGGTTTACTGCGACGACCGCTGGCGGTATAAATTCACCGGAGCGTCAGGCGCGAGCGCCACCGTCGCCAAAAATTCTGGGGGCGGGGTGAAGATCACCATCAGCGGGTCGGGAACCGTCACCCGCCAGCAGGTGCTGGAAAACAGCTTCACCGGCTTGCTGACGAGCCGCATAAACGGGGAAAGCACAAGCGCCCCCTTTTCCGGGAAAACGGTGGCGCAGACCTTCACCAAAACGTCGACGGTGGAATGGACAAAGCTGGAGGCAAGCCCTGTCCCCACCCCGTTTTCTCCCCGTTCCTATAGTGAAGAACTGACGGCCTGTCAAAAATTTTATCAGGTCATTGAAAACGCCCGAGCCCTTATGAGAAATTGCGTCACAACCTCCGGCGCGAATAACTACCACTTTCCCACCCCTTTCCCGGCGATGATCCGGAAACCGGATTATACATTTACCGTCATTGAAAACAGCGGCGTGTCGGAGTGCGGATACTATATCAACGGAACGAACGGAGGCTATGTTTATTTTTACGCCTCTGCCTCTATCGTCAGCATTCTCTGTACCGTGAGGCTGGACGCCGAGATTTATTCCTAAACGAGGTATCATGAATCGTCCTTCAAACATAGGATATACCTGTGGAAGTCTATTGAAAGGAAAGCCGAATCCCCTTCGAGGCATCTCCACTGAGGGGATCGTTTCCCTTTCAGGTAAGCGCAGACGGCGGGCATTGCCCGTTTGCAGATCGGATTGAAACACGGACTGCCGGGACACTGCGGCAGCCTGTACATAAGGAGGAGTTCCCATGAAACGATACGGAATCGACGTATCAAAATGGCAGGGGGAGATCGATTGGAATGCTGTAAAACAGGCGGGCGTCGAATTTGCAATGATTCGCTCCAGTTTTGGAAACAGCGACGTCGACCCCCGTTTTACTGAAAATGCCGCCCGGGCGCGGGAAAGCGGCATCCCCTGCGGGGCTTATCATTACTGTTATGCGAAAAGTGCGGAAGAGGCGAAGCGGGAAGCGGATTTTTTCCTCAGAACGGTCAGCGGGCAGCAGCTTGATTATCCGCTGGCACTGGATTTGGAGGATTCCTCCCTGGCGCCGCTCGGAAAAGAGGCGCTGACGGAGATCGCCCTCTCCTTTCTAACCGCCGTGCAGGACGCCGGCTACTATGCCATCCTCTATGCCAACCTAAACTGGCTTAACAACCTTCTGAACCGGGAAAGGCTGTCGGCATTCGACGTCTGGCTCGCGCAATGGGCACAGACCCCCACCTACACCGGGGAGTTCGGCATCTGGCAGTTCACCTCTGAGGGGCGGATCAGCGGTATTTCCGGAAACGTCGACCGGGACATCGCCTACAAAGACTATCCCCAGATCATCCGGGATGCGGGGTTAAACCATCTGGAGGGGACAACGGTGCCCTCCGAGCCGATCAACCCCCCTGAGGAGGAGTACTATATCGTGCAGCCAGGGGATACCCTTTCGGGGATCGCGGCAAAATACGGCACGACGGTAGAAGAACTGGTCCGCCTGAACAAGATCCAAAACCCCAACCGCATCTATGTCGGGCAAAAAATCCTCTTGCCGTCCAAGGGGAGCGTCGGCCCCACATTCCGGGTTGGAGAACAGGTGAAGATCAAACAATCCGCCCAAAAATATGCAACCGGGCAGGCGATCCCAGGCTGGGTGAAGGGGCGGACGGATACCATCCTCCAAATTTCAGGGGACAAAGCGCTCCTGCGGGAAATCTATTCCTGGGTCTACCTGAACGACCTCGAGACGGAGGGCGAATCCGGCCCTGCCTTCTATATTGGGGAGCCGGTAGAGGTGAAGCAGTCCGCCCAAAAATATGCAACCGGGCAGACGATCCCGGGCTGGGTAAAAGGGCGGAGGGATACCATCCTTCAAATTTCGGGAGGCAAGGCGCTCCTTCGGGAGATCTACTCCTGGGTTTACTTAAGCGATCTGAAACCGGTCTGACTTCCTTGACGGAGCCGGCGCGGTATGGCATACTGATAATAAGGCTTGAAACCGGGATTTTCCGGTTTCGCAACCGAAGGTTGCGGCGCTGAAAACCGGACTTGGTGGCGCAACCCGACGGATTTGGTTATGATGAAATCATCCTCGGCTGGCGGAAAGCCTATCCGTTTCTCCGCCGGCTGGGGGAAGCCAAACCGTTTGAAAGGATGAAGAAGATGAATATCGAAATAGCGAACCGGCTGGTCAAGCTCCGTAAGGAAAACGGGCTGTCCCAGGAGGAGCTGGCAGCAAAAATCGGGATCAGCCGGCAGGCGGTCTCCAAATGGGAACGGGCGGAAGCCAGCCCCGACACCGACAACCTGATCCTTCTCGCCCGGCTTTACGGCGTCAGCCTGGACGCGCTCCTCGCCACTGAGGAGGAAATCCCGCGGGCCACACCGGAGGAAGAGAAACGGGATTCCGACCCCTGCGACGGATGCGAAGATTTCCCAAAGGGATGCCACCACTGTGAAAAAAAGAAGCGCCGCAGCCCGTGGCTTGCCTTCCCCTACCCGATCCTCGTCGTGATCATCTACCTGGCGATGGGCTTTTATAAAAGCCTATGGCATCCCGGCTGGATCATCTTTCTCACCATCCCGGTCTATTACTGCCTGGCGGAGTTCTTCAGCCGGAAATAGCCCGCCGCCCGGCAGACAGTGCCGACAGGGGCGAAGGCCGAGATAATCGATCTCCCACTGAAAAAGAAACGGTGGAATCCTCCGCCGTTTTGTGCTAAACTAAAAAAACAGATGGCTGTCCGGAGGCTGACGAGGTGAAGGTTGTGAAAAAATATCTGCTCCCCGCGTTGATGTGGTTCCTGTTCGAAGCGATTGCGGTGACGCTCTGGCTGGTACTGGACAACATCTTTTACCTTTTTAATTTTACTTATATTGGAACCTGCCTCGCGCTCGGCATCTTTTTTTACAGCAAAAAGTTCAGATACGCCCGGCAGGCCGTCCAGTTCGCGGTCGGCCTTTACATGCTGCTTTATCTCGGCCTCCTTTCGGGGGAGAATATGCAGATTGAGGGGTTTTGGTATTACCTCTTTTTGGGGGTGTTCGAAGCGGCGACGATCCATTACGCCGTTGCGAAGATCTTCGGGCCGGTTCTGTTCGGGCGGGGCTGGTGCGGGTATGCCTGCTGGACGGCGATGATCCTCGATCTTTTGCCCTACAAAACGCCGAAGGGGCCGCGGAAAAAGCTCGGCTTTATCCGATACGTTGTCTTTGCCGTCTCCCTCGCTTTTGTGGGCGGTCTCTTCCTGCTGGGCGTCCCCGGCCTGGAAACGGTCATGTTCTGGAGCTTTATCGTCGGCAACCTCCTTTACTATGGGGCCGGCATTTTGTTGGCGTTTTTTTTCAAAGACAATCGGGCGTTTTGTAAATACATCTGTCCGATTACCGCCTTTTTAAAGCCAGCCAGCTATTTTTCCCTGCTGCGGGTCAAAAACGAAGCAGGCAAATGCGTCTCCTGCGGGAAATGCAAAAGCGTCTGCCCGATGAACGTCGACATGACGGACAACTCCCGCAGGCGGTTAAATGGAACGGAATGCATTTTATGCTTTCGGTGTGTCGAGGAGTGCCCGACAAAGGCGCTGCACCTGTGAGCCGGGTGGCCTTGCTGACACTTCGTACCCGAACGTTTTACCGGCCTTTCAGTGATCCTGCGAGGTGTGTTGCATAAAAGCTAAATGTGCCTCGCGGGGCGGCGAACCGCCGCTGGTAATTCGCACCCGAACGTTTTACCGGCCTTTCAGTGATCATCCTGCGAGGTGCGTTGCATAAAAGCTAAATGTGCCTCGCGGGGCGGCGAAC
>JAAWBP010000146.1 GCA_022792755.1 Oscillospiraceae bacterium
GCGCAGGACATGGTCGGTTTGGTCACCGGCCTTGCTTGGATGTCGGTGGGCGGAGAGGTGCTGCCGATCGAGGTTGCGGTTTTAGACGGCTCCGGAAAGATGGAGCTCACCGGCAACCTCGGCGATGTGATGAAGGAATCGGCCCGGATTGCGGTGAGCTATGTCCGCTCGGTGGCAGAAGAGTATGGAATCGCCTCCGATTTTTATAAAACGAAGGATATCCACATCCATGCGCCGGAGGGCGCCGTCCCGAAAGACGGGCCGTCCGCCGGGATCGCTCTGACGACGGCTTTGGTTTCCGCCCTCTCGGGGATGCCGGTGCGCCATGACGTCGCCATGACGGGGGAGATTACCCTCCGCGGCCGCGTCCTGCCGATCGGCGGGCTGCGCGAAAAGACGATGGCTGCCTATCGTTACGGCGTCAAAACGGTGATCATCCCCAAAAGGAACGAACCCGATCTTTTCGAAGTCGAGAAAGTTGTGAAAAATTCGGTGGAATTCGTCGCTGCCGACCATGTCGAGACTGTCCTCAAAACCGCTTTGATCCGGCCGGATGCGGCGTTTCGGGAAAAATCCTGCTCGCATCCTTCCGCGGTGCCGGAGGCGGCAAAGGAAAACTGCCCCGCTGTCCCGTCATAAAAAATGGGGGAAAAGATGAATTTTAATTTAGCTAGATTTGTCTCCGCTTATGGGGTATCCTCTCAGCTTCCGCCTTCTGAAAACTTAGAGATTGCCTTTGCGGGCCGTTCCAATGTTGGAAAGTCCTCTCTGATCAACAAGGTGTTCAATCGAAAAAACCTTGCGAGGGTCAGTGCGGTTCCGGGGAAAACGGCGACGGTCAATTTTTATCAGGTGGAGCGCACCGTTTTTGTTGATCTTCCAGGCTATGGCTACGCAAAGGTTGCAAAAAGCGAAAAACGGCGTTGGTCTGAGCTGATTGAGGGATATTTTAACCAGGACAGGCGGGTGGCGCTCGTCCTGCTGCTGATCGATATCAGGCATCCGCCTTCTCAGCTCGATCTCGACATGATTGAATATTTGGTGGAGATGGAAGAGCCATTTTTAATTGTACTCACCAAGGCGGACAAGCTTTCACGACCGCAGAAGGAAAAGCGGCTGGAGGCTTTTCACACAGAGATTCCATACGGGGATCAAATTCATATGATGCCGGTTTCTTCCGTAACAGGCGAAGGGATTGAAGCGCTTCGCACTGTTTTAGAGGAAGTCAGTGAAGAATAATTTTTTGGAGGTCCCAATGTTTGTTTCCAAAAACCTGGAGGTTAATGAAAAGGGGCATTTGACGATTGCAGGCAATGACGCCGTATCGCTCGCCCGGGAATACGGAACGCCCGTCTATGTGATGGATGAGGAGCTGATCCGTGAAAACTGCCGGAAATTCAGCGAATCCTTTGCATCCTATTATGATGGAAACGGGATGACGCTTTACGCCAGCAAGGCGTTCAGCTGCAAAGAGATTTATCGGATTGTAGATCAGGAGGGAATGGGAGCCGATGTTGTCTCCCTGGGGGAACTTTACACGGCGCTCAGCGCAGGTTTCCCGGCAGAAAAGATTTATTTTCACGGCAATAACAAATCCCGCGAGGAATTAGAATATGCTTTGTCGCACGACATCGGCTGTATTGTGGTCGACAATCTGGAAGAACTTGGGCAGCTCGATCTCCTTGCTGGGCAGATGGGGAAAAGGCCGGGGATCATGTTCCGGATCAAACCGGGGATCGACGCGCACACCCACGATTTTATCCGAACCGGCCAAATCGATTCTAAATTTGGCCTCGCCCTTGAAACAGGGGAAGCGATGACCGTGTTAAAACGGGCGTCAGCAATGGAGCATCTCTATTTAAAAGGGGTGCACTGCCATATCGGTTCTCAAATTTTTGATCTCGAACCCTTTAAGGCGGCCGCCGAGGTCATGCTTCGCTTGATTGCACAGTTGAAAGAGGAAACTGGAATTGAGGTGGAGCAGCTCAACCTGGGCGGCGGGTTCGGTATCAAGTACACGCTGGAGGATCAGCCTGTCTCGTATGAGAAATATATGAAAGAGGTTTCTGTGACGGTCAATGAAGTTGTTAGGGAACTCGGGCTGAACCGTCCTTTTATCCTGATTGAGCCGGGACGTTCCATCGTGGGGCCGGCTGGTACGACCCTTTATACGGTCGGCGCTGTTAAAGAGATCCCGGGAATCCGCACCTATGTTTCGGTGGACGGCGGCATGACCGATAATCCGCGTTATGCGCTCTACCAGGCAAAATACGATATGGCGCTTGCGAATAAAGCCGGTGAGGAAAAAAATACGGTCGTTACAGTGGCTGGAAAGTGCTGTGAGAGCGGAGACCTTTTAGGGGAGTCAATCCCGCTGCAGCGAGCGGAAGCTGGTGATGTTTTGGCGGTTTTTGCAACCGGCGCTTATAATTATTCTATGGCGTCGCGGTACAACCGCACGCCGGTCCCGCCGGTTGTCATGGTAAAGGATGGGGAATCCCGGTTGATCGTCAAACGGGAAACACTTGAAGATTTAACCCGCAATGACTTATAAAATATTTTGTGGTTATTGCTTTGGCAGAAAAAACCAAAAATATGTCTTGACATTTCAGCGGCGTTATAGTATAATCTAAAGCGTCGCTGAAAACGGGAGCATAGCTCAGCTGGGAGAGCATCTGCCTTACAAGCAGAGGGTCACAGGTTCGAGCCCTGTTGTTCCCACCA
>JAAWBP010000147.1 GCA_022792755.1 Oscillospiraceae bacterium
ACCGATCAGGGCCGGTTCCTGGATGAGGAGGAGCTGCGGGCAGATGAACTGCTGTTGCATTTGGCAGAGGGGAAAAACGGTTCGTCTCAGCCCCCTGACGTGGAGGACTATGAAAGATTTTTCGCGGAGAAACTGACCGAGGCGCAGAATATAATCCATATTACGATGGCAAAGCATGTCAGCGAGGGGTACCATAACGCCCTCGAGGCGGCGAAATCCTTTGAAAACGTCACGGTGATCGATTCTGGACACCTTTCCAGCAGTATGGGTCTGGCTGTGCTCTGTGCCGCCTATATGGCGGAAAACCACGCCGCGAAGACAGAGATTGTGAAAGCCGTGAAAAAGCTGAGACGCTATATTTCTTCGGATTTTATCATTGACAATACACATATGATGTGCCGATCGGGGCTGATTTCTAAAAGGATACGGGTTCTCTGTGATGCACTGCTGCTGCATCCGGTGATTGTGCTGCGGAAGAGCAAGATGGCAGTTGGCGGTGTAAAGATGGGTGACTTTACCCGCATGGCGAAAAGCTATGTTCGCAGAGCGCTTCGGAATACAAGAAATATTGACCAGCGCATTTTATTTATTACCTATGCCGGAATGGATGAGAAAAGGCTTCGGTATATTCGGCACCTCGTGCAGCAGCATTGTTCTTTCGAAAGGGTTTACCTGCAAAAGGCCTCTTCCGCGATTGCCAGTAATTGCGGCCCGGGTTCATTTGGTTTGCTGTTTATGAGAAAAAATGAAGTAGTTGTTTCTTTCTCTGAGTTGTCAAAGCCAGAAATGCCGGATTGACCTTTTGCGGAAACCGTGAGTGGTTAGGTTGAGGACATACAGTTGGATGTAGAATGTAAAAAGAATTCCACCTTCAAAAAGGACACAATTTTTATGCCTCTTCTGCCGCAGCCGGCAGCTGCTCCCGCAACGTGAAAAAACAGCGTGATAACTGTTCTACAGTTATCACGCTGTTTTCAATCAAAGCGGTTTAACGGGCCATTTTGTAAATCTCAATCAAATCCGCTTTCTTGAGCGGGACAAAGTGCCCGGTGGCCACAGTGTCACCACCAGAGCATTTATCGGCCATGATTTCGATCTCTTCATCGGTGATCTCCCTGCCGTTGAGCAGTTCCTTGATGGAAACCGGCATCTCGATGGAGCGGTAGAAGTCCTCCATCGCTTCGATCCCTTCGAGTGCGGTTCTCTCCGGGTTTTCCGGATGGTTGTAGACGCCGAGGACGTTGACGGCAAACTGGGCGAACCGCTCCGGTTTGTGTTTGTAAACGTACCGCGCCCAGCTTCCCCAGACGGCGGAGAGCCCTGCTCCGTGGGTGACGTCGAAGAGCCCGCCGAGCTCGTGCTCAAGCTTGTGGCTGGCGTAATCGCCGACTGAGCCGCAGCCGGTCAGGTCGTTGTGCGCCAGGCTGCTCGCCCACATGATGTTCGCCCGCGCTTCATAATCCTGCGGCTTATTCATCAGGATTTTCGCGTTGCGGATGACGCTGCGCATCAGGCTCTCCGCGATGCCGTCGGTCAGTTCCATGGTATCGACGTCGGTGAAATAGCGCTCCATGGTGTGCATCAGGATGTCGGTACACCCGCTCTGGGTCTGGTACTGAGGCAGGGTGTAGGTCAGCTCCGGGTTCATAATGGCGAATTTGCAGCGAATATAATCGGTATTGCAGGCCTTTTTGAACCAGCCCTCTTCGTTTGTGATAACGGAGGAGTTGCTCATCTCGCTTCCTGCCGCGGCGATGGTCAGAACGGCCCCCACCGGATAAGCGCCGGTCGGCTGTACCTTCCCCTCGTAAAGATCCCAGACGTCGCAGTCGTTTGCGAGGCCGTAGCCGATGGCCTTGCAGGAGTCGATGACGCTGCCGCCGCCGACTGCCAGCAGGAAGTCGACCCCCTCTTTTTTACAGAGCTCGATCCCTTCCCGCACCTTAGAAACACGGGGGTTCGGAACGACGCCGCCGAGGGAGACATATTGAATCCCCGCCGCGTCCAGAGAGGCGTAAACGCGATCCAGCAGGCCGGATTTTTTCGCGCTGTTCCCGCCGAAATGCACGAGAACCTTTTTACAGTTTTGGGCTTTGACAAGCTCGCCGACCTTTGCCTCGGCATTCTTGCCGAATACCACTTGTGTTGGAGTATAGTAGTTGAAATTTTCCATGATCAGACCACCTCTTATTTAATTGATAGAGATTCCCCTTCCAGCGGCTCAAAGCTTCCGGTTCGGTTGGGATATATACAGTATAACCCCTTTAAAACCTCCCGTCCAGCCCGTTTTTCCTGAATTTTTGAATATTTCTTTAACTTTTGGATGAGGTCTCTTGACACCGGAAAGAATAAGTGATAAATTGGTATTAGCACTCAAAGGTAAAGAGTGCTAATATTATGAAAGACAGATAATGGATTGCAAGTTTTCCGGCGGAGAGGTGAAAAAAGTGAGGTTGGATGACAGGAAACTGAAAATTCTGGCCGCGGTCGTCGACGAATATATCCGTACTGGGGAGCCGGTCGGCTCCAAGGCCCTCGTCGAGCTGTCCGGCCTTTCCGTTTCATCGGCGACCGTCCGCAACGATATGGCGGCGCTTGAGTCGTTGGGCTTCCTGGAGCAGCCCCACACCTCGGCTGGGCGGATCCCCACCTTCCAGGGCTACCGGTTCTATATCGAACGGCTGATGAAGCCGGAGCCCCTTTCCCTGAAGGAGCGGGGGATGATCGACGACATGCTCGGCAAAGACGGGGCAGTCACGGCGGAGTCGGTCATCGAAACTGCGACCGAGGCGCTGGCGCAGCTGACCGGCTGTGCGACCTTCAACACCAAGAACATGCCGCAGATTTCGGTCATCACCCGGGTGGAGGTTATACCGGCGGGCAGGCGGCTCTACGCCCTTTTGATCCTGACCTCGTCGGGGGCGATCAAAAACCGGATCTGCCGGATGGAGTTCGACCTCACCGATGACCAGCTGGAATTTTTCGACCGCTTTTTGAACGAAAACCTGCACGGGATGAAGCTCGACCAGCTCAACCCTTCCCTCATACAGAATCTCGCTGCGGCGATGGGGAGCTACATGATGACGCTTACGCCGCTGCTCTATGCGGTTTACGAGCTGTCGAATGAGTTTGCCGCCTCAAACGTCAACTTGAAGGGGGAAACGCGGCTGCTGACGAACGGCGAGTTTGACCCCGGTGAGGTCATGCGGTTCCTGTCCCATAAAAATGACTTGGCGCAGCTCCTCTCGTCGGTTTTCGATGGGATTCACGTCGTCTTTGGGCAGGAGGAAAACACGCTGGCGATCACCAACTCCAGTATGATCCTGTCGAAATACAACCTTGGGAAGATCGACGCGGGCTCTCTCGGCGTGATCGGCCCGGTGCGGCTGGATTACGCGAAGATGATCCCGTATATCAAATATTTTTCGGACAGCGTCACCCGTATGCTGTCCGCCAGCGAGGAGTTTGCTGAGGAAGGAGAAGAAGATGAGCGAAAAGAAGAAGGCTCAAACGGCGGAAGCTGAACAGGAGCAGAGCCAAGCGGAAGTTTCTCAAGAGCAAGGGGAAGCCGTGCCGGAACAGCCGGATTTGAATCAGGAGCTGGAACGGTTGGCAGCTGAAAACAAAGAGCTTCAGGATAAGCTGCTCCGGCAGATGGCCGAGTTTGATAATTTCCGCAAGCGGACGGCGAAGGAAAAGGGCGAGTTGTATGACGACGCTACGGTCAAGTGCGTTTCGCGGATCGTCGCAGTGATCGACAATTTTGAGCGCGCTTTGGCGACGCCCTGCGAGGGGAACGAAGAGTTTAAAAAAGGCGTTCAGATGATCTTCGACCAGCTGATGCAGACTCTTTCCGACATGGGGGTCGAGGAAATCGACGCCCTGGGCAAGCCCTTCGACCCGGAGCTGCACAACGCGGTCAGCCGGGCGGAGGATGAGAATTTCGAGGAAAACACCGTCTGCCAGGTGTTCCAGAAAGGCTTTCAGCTCAAGGGAAAAGTCATTCGCCACGCCATGGTAGTCGTTGCAAATTCATAAAAAACATAAGCGCTTGAATAGAACGGAGGAAAATGATTATGGGAAAAATTATCGGGATCGATTTGGGTACAACGAACTCTTGTGTCGCCGTCATGGAAGGCGGCGAGGCGGTCGTCATCGCCAATCCGGAGGGCGCGAGAACCACGCCGTCGGTCGTCGCGTTTTCGAAAACCGGCGAGAGGATGGTCGGCCAGGTTGCGAAACGCCAGGCGATCACCAACCCGGATAAGACGGTCAGCTCGATCAAACGCCACATGGGAACCGATTACAGCGTCGATATCGACGGGAAGAAATATTCGCCGCAGGAGATTTCTGCGATGACCCTCCAGAAGCTGAAATCCGATGCGGAGGCTTACCTCGGCGAGACGATCTCCGAGGCGGTCATCACCGTCCCGGCCTATTTCACCGATGCGCAGCGCCAAGCGACTAAGGACGCCGGCAAGATCGCCGGATTGGATGTAAAGCGGATCATCAACGAGCCGACTGCCGCGGCGCTCGCCTATGGCATCGACAAGGAAAACGATCAGAAAATCATGGTTTACGACCTCGGCGGCGGCACCTTCGACGTCTCGATCATCGAGATGGGGGACGGCGTGCAGGAGGTTCTCGCAACGGCGGGCAACAACCGCCTGGGCGGCGACGACTTCGACCAGCGCGTGATCGACTGGCTGGTTGCGGAGTTTAAAAAGGACAGCGGGATTGACCTCTCCAGCGATAAGATGGCGATGCAGCGGCTGAAAGAGGCGGCTGAGAAGGCGAAGATCGAGCTTTCCGGTATGGCGCAGACCCAGATCAACCTGCCGTTCATCACGGCGGATGCAACCGGGCCGAAGCACCTCGACCTCACCCTGACCCGTGCGAAATTCAACGAAATCACCTCCGATCTGGTAGAGGCCACGATGGGCCCGGTTCGCCAGGCGCTGTCCGACGCGGGGCTCCAGCCCTCCCAGCTCGACAAGGTTCTCCTAGTCGGCGGCTCCACCCGGATCCCGGCGGTTCAGGATGCGGTAAAAACACACACCGGCAAGGATCCCTTTAAGGGCATCAACCCGGATGAGTGCGTCGCTATCGGTGCGGCAATCCAGGGCGGCGTCCTGACCGGCGACGTCAAGGGGCTGCTTCTGCTCGACGTCACCCCGCTCTCCCTCGGCATCGAGACGATGGGCGGCGTCTGCACCAAGGTCATCGAGCGCAACACCACCATCCCGACCAAGAAGTCGCAGATTTTCTCGACAGCGGCGGACGGCCAGACCTCGGTTGAGGTCAATGTCCTCCAGGGCGAGCGCGAATTTGCGAAGGATAATAAATCCCTCGGCATGTTCCACCTCGACGGCATTCCGGCGGCGCCCCGCGGCGTCCCGCAGATCGAAGTCACCTTCGATATCGACGCTAATGGCATCGTCCATGTCTCCGCCAAGGATTTGGGCACCGGGAAGGAACAGAATATCACCATCACCGCCTCCACCAATATGTCGAAGGACGACATCGACCGCGCGGTGAAGGAAGCGGAGCAGTTTGCCGCTGAGGACAAGAAAAACCGCGAGGGCGTTGATATCCGCAACAACGCAGATCAGCTCGTCTACCAGACCGAGAAGACCCTCAAGGATATCGGCGACAAGATCACCGAGGATGAGAAGAAAGAAATCCAGGGCAAGATCGACGAATTGAAAGAGGCGCTCAAGGGCACTGACAGCGACGCGATCAAGGCGAAAACCGAGGAAGCGCAGCAGGCGTTCTACAAGGTTTCTGAGAAGCTTTACCAGGCGGCTCAGGCTGAAGCCCAGGCGCAAGCCCAGCAGGGCGGTGCGGCAGGCACCGACAGCGCGCCGCAGGACAATGTGGTCGATGCCGATTTTACCGACGTGAACGACGACGAAAACAAATAAACAGCCGTTTTCTGTGCACCTCTGCCTGTCAGGGCAGGGGTGCGCTGGCGGTTTTCGATCCGGCTTGCCGGATACATAACGAGTAAAGGATGGGCATACGTTTGGCTGAGAAACGCGATTATTATGAAGTCCTGGGCGTGTCGAAGGGCGCCGGGGACGATGAAATTAAAAAGGCATACCGTCAGATGGCAAAAAAGTACCATCCTGACCTGAACCCGGGCGACAAAGAGGCGGAGGCGAAGTTCAAAGAGGTCAACGAAGCCTACGAAGTGCTCTCGGACAGCGCGAAAAAGTCCCGTTACGACCAGTTCGGGCACGCCGGGGTCGACCCGAATTTCGGAGCTGGCGGGGCCGGCGGTGGAGCGGGGTTCGGTGGCTTCGACTTTGGGGACCTCGGCGATATTTTCGAGGGCTTTTTCGGCGGCGGCTTCGGCGGTTCTTCGCGGAGCAACCCCAACGCGCCCAGAAGGGGAGCGGATGTCGATGCTTCGGTCGCCATCAGTTTTCTGGAGGCTTGTAAAGGCTGTGAAAAAGATGTGACGGTCTCCTCGATGGCGGCTTGCCCGGAATGCGGCGGTTCCGGCGCGGCAAAGGGGACTTCGGTAAAAACCTGCCCCGACTGCGGTGGGCGGGGCCAGGTTCGGGTCAGTCAGCGCACCCCCTTTGGCGTAATGCAAACTACCAAAACTTGTACCCGATGCGGCGGCAAAGGGAAGATCATCGAAACACCCTGTCCGAAATGCCATGGCGGCGGCCGCGTGCGCCAGTCCTCCACTATCCATGTCACAATTCCCGCGGGGATCGACGACGGCCAGGCCTTCGCGATGTCCGGCAGGGGAGACCACGGGCTCAACGGCGGGCCGTCCGGTGACCTGGTGGTCAATGTCAGCGTCCGTCCCGACCCGATCTTTACCCGCCGCGGCTTCGATATCTGGTGCGAGATCCCGATTACTTACGCACAGGCAGTCCTCGGCGATGAAATCACCGTCCCGACCATTGACGGGAAGGTGAAATACAATATCCCTGAAGGGTTCCAGCCCGAGACGGTGGTGCGGCTGCGCGGGAAGGGCGTCCAGAGGATCAACTCCAGGGGCAGAGGCGATCAATATGTCAAAGTGATGGTAGAGGTGCCGAAGGAGCTTAACAAGCAGCAAAAAGAGGCGCTGCGCAATTTTGACGCCCTGCTCAACGAAAAACAGCACGCCAAGAAAAAAGGCTTTTTCGATACGCTGAAAGAGAATTTCGGCGGCGGAAAAGAGGCGTGACAGGCCGAATCGGACAGCCGATAAAGGAAAACAAGAGAAGAAACAAAACACCGGAAAAGTCTGGAGAAAGACTTTTCCGGTGTTTTCTATGAACAGGCGGGGTGTTTTCCCTGCCTGCTTTTTTGTCGACCGGCCCTTTAAAAAGGGGTGAGGGCTCCTTTACCGGGCGCCAACCGGTTCGCTTAGACCTTGCCCCGCATGAGACAATTTCTTGACCGCCGCTTCCAGCTTAGCCCGGAGCGGCGCGAGTTGACGGACGGCGGGCTCTATGATCTCTCCCGCCGAAATCATCTGATCGAGCTCTTCGAAAGAGACCCATTTTGCCTCCGCCGTTTCTCCCGGCTGAAGGATGACCGCGGGCATAGCCTCCCGCTTCAGGATGAGATAGGTGTCGACAAAGTAATGATCCTCCCGGCAGCTTCCAAGGAGGACGATCTCGTCTTCGGCGGCGCGGATCCCGGTTTCTTCCCGAAGCTCCCGCAAGGCCCCTTCCAGGCTGCTTTCCCCCGCCAGCACCGCGCCGCCGGAATTTTCCCATTCGTTGGGGAAGAATTTCTTTTCGGGTGCGCGGCGGGTGAGGAGGATATTCCCCTCCCGATCCACCGTCCAAATGGCGGCGACAAGGTGGTATTCCCCCGGCCCGAGGGGAACATCCCGCTCAGTTGTCCGCCCGAGGGGATGGCGGTTTTGGTCGTAAAGATCCCAGCGTTCCACGGTGCGCCCTCCTTTTTGTTTCTACAGCAGGGGAATGCCGAGCGCTTCCGCTCTGGAGCGGATCAGCTCCAGGGCCTGCTTGTATTCTTCTAGGGAGTCCCGGTGCTCGATGATCACCGGCATATCGGGGGAAAGCCCTGCAACTTCGCTCAAAAACGCGTCGATGTCGATGCCGCCCGTCCCGATCGCCGTCTCGCGGATGTAAAAAGTCAGTTCATCCCCGAGGACGACGTCCTTTGCGTGGATGCTTTTGATTTGTGGCCCCAGCTTTTCAAAACAGTCGTGGAAAAACTCCGCATTCCAGAAGTACCGGTCCGGGGTGAAAACCATATTGAACGGGTCGAGGTGGACGGCAAACCTGGGCCGGTCGACGTCCTGCAAAAGCTGGAGATATTCATTCGGAGAGGTCGGCGGCACGATCGGCATACATTCGACGGTGTAGTAGGTGTTCTGGGGGTTGACGTCGTCGATGATCTCCTGGATGGAGGAGACGATCCTGCGGTAGCCCTCCGGCGTGCGGTCTTTTTTGCAGCCTAAATACCACTTCGGCCCGGTGGAACCCGAGACGTTGACGCAACAGTTGGCGCCGATCTTATCCGCCAGCCGGAGTTGGCTTTGGGCAAAGGCCAGCGACTCCTTCTGAACCTGCGGATTGTCGGAGATCGGGCTGTTCCAGACGCCGACTTCGGCGATGGTGATATGATGCTGCTCGGCGGCCTTGCGGTAGGAGGCGATTGTGTCGTCGTCCGCATCCCCTTTAATCGGGCAGACGGCGGCCGTACAGCCCAGGTCTTCAAAGAAGGAGGCCCATTCCTCCGGGGCGGCGTGCTCTGGAAAATAGGAGATGCCCAGCTTCATAAAGAATCCATCCTTTCCGGCTTGTGGTAATTTAAGGTGGGGAAAGCGAGATTTTCTAAATCTGATCGGCGGCGGGGGACTGGTTGATCACGGCCGGTAATGGGAGGGCTTCCGAAGACTGCTCCCTGAAAGCCTCCTGCCTGATTTCAGCCTCTCCGCCGCTGGGCGAGGATCGCCTCATGCTCTTTGATGAGCTCCGTGACCAGCTCTGCAAAGCTCCAGCTTTGATTCATAGCGGTCGCCATCGCTTTGATCGGAACCGATACCCCGTTTGTCCTCAGAGCTTTTAAAAGCTCATCCATCCGCGCGCTGGACATGCCGCACATACAGAGCACACCCCCGCAGGACGGCGCGGCGGGGTGTTCCTCCGTTTCTGAGAAGCCCGGGAATCCGGCGAGATACCCCACCTTCTGCCCCAGCTCGTCAGGGGACACACTGTATTCCTCGATGGACAACGCCTTTAATACCGCCGATAAAAGAGGCTGCATCGCCGGTTCCACTGCGTAAGAAAGAACCCGTTCCGGCACTTTTGCAGCGATATGAGCTTTCATAGATCGCCCTCCGTTCTTTTTTGTCTTTCCTGTTCCCGACCGATCAGGGCGGGAGCTTATCTGCCTCTATTTCTTTTCCTGCTCGGATTCCGGCTGCCGTTCCACCTTGACCTTGTCGATGCGGCGTTCCACGACATCCAGCACGGTCAGGGTGATGCCGCCGGCCGTTACCGAGGGCCGTTCCCCCTCCGCGGGGATATAGCCGAGCCGGTCGATGATATAGCCGCCGATGGTGTCGTAATCCCCTTCACCGCTGAAACGAAAGCCGAACAGCTTTTCCACCTCTTCGAGCGGGGCCAGCCCATCGATCAAATAGACGTTTTCAGAGAGCTGAGAGACCTCTTCCTCTTCGTCGTCGTATTCATCCTGAATGCTGCCGACGATGGATTCGAGCAGATCCTCCATTGTCACCAGCCCGGCCGTTCCGCCGTATTCGTCTACGACAACCGCCATCTGTACCTTTTGGGACTGAAATTGCTGGAACAGCTCTTTACAGTGATTCGTTTCGGGAACATAAAGGGGTTTGCGCATATAGTGTTCTACCCTGAACTCAGCCGGGGGTGCAGTGAGAACCAGGTTGAGCAGATCCTTGATATACAAGATCCCGACGATGTCATCCAAGTCCCCGTCATAGACCGGGACGCGGGAATACCCAGTGTCCACTGCCGTGTGGATACATTCCTCCAGGCCGGCGTCTAAGGGGAGAGCTGTTATTTCGGTGCGGTGGGTCATGATCTCCGCCGCCGCCCGGTCGTCGAATTCAAAGATGTTGTTGATCATCTCCCGGTCCGTTTGTTCGATCGAACCGTTTTCGTTGCCGACGTCGATCATCATCCGGATTTCCTCTTCCGTCACCTGTTCGGACTCCTGCTCCGCACCCACGCCGAACAAGCGGAGAACCAGGTTGGTCGACCAGGAGAGGAAGGAGACAAAGGGCCTTTCGACCAGATAGATCACCCGCAGCGGGCGCGCGATTGCAAAAGAAATCTTTTCACTGCTGTTCATGGCGAGGCGCTTTGGGACGAGCTCGCCGAACACGAGGGTGAAAAACGAAAGGATGATTGTGATCACCACGAGGGAGACGCCCCGGATGAGGCCGGGATTCACGCCGGAGCCGCTGAACGCGAGGACGATGTACTCTGCAAAGGTGTCGGCCGCCACCGCCGAGGCGAGCAGGCCAGACAGGGTGACGCCCACCTGGATGGTCGCCAGAAACCTGGAGGGCTGCCCCACCAGGTTGACAAGGATACCAGCTTTTTTATTGCCGTCATGCGCCATTTTACGCAGCTTGGCGTCGTTGAGCGAGATGATTGCGATCTCGCTCATGGCAAAAAATGCGTTTACGAGGATGAGTACAATGAGCAGGGCGATATAAAGCCATATACTGCCGCCGTCAGGATCGGACATTTCTGCATTCTCCTTTAAAAGTTTATTCTTGCATCTAACAATATAGAGGATTTCCAGCCGTCTGTCAATCGGGTTCCACGTCGCTCCCCGCTTTTCTTCCCGCGGCGTTTATGGTACAATGTCAGCAAAGGCAGACGCGGCCTGTGTCCGGGCGGCGGAGTGCCTCCGCCCTCAATTCGCGGCTGGGTGTCCCCGGCGGGACAAACGCGATTCGCAGGTAGTACCAGTAACAGCGTTGGCAACCCGCGAGACACGTTGTACAATCTTAGGTGCCTCGCAGGACAATTATCCTAAAAATGGCAGAACGTTGGGGTGCGAAATTGCTCAGTCCGAGCACGGACGCGCCTCGCAGGTCTATTCCTGAAAACCGGTAAAACACCAGTGTACGAAATACCAGCGGCGGCTCGCCGCCCGGGATCACCCGGCGTGAAAGGAGTCTTAAATTGAAACTGAATCTCACCTCCGATGCACTGGAAGCTCTTTCCGCGCTGCCGGGGCTGCTCCTGCCGTGGTACAGGAAAAACGCCCGCTCGATGCCCTGGCGGGAAACGCCGAAGCCCTATTACACCTGGATATCTGAAATCATGCTCCAGCAGACCCGGGTAGAGGCGGCCACCAGCTATTTTCTCCGCTTTGTCGAGGCTCTTCCGTCGATTCCCACGCTGGCTTCGGTTCCCGATGAGGACTTGATGAAGCTCTGGGAGGGACTCGGATATTACAGCCGGGCGCGGAACTTGAAAAAAGCGGCGGAAATCCTCTGCCGGGATTACGGTGGAGAGCTTCCGGCGGATCACAGCGCCCTTCTCGCCCTTCCCGGAATCGGAAGCTATACGGCCGGGGCGATCGCCTCGATTGCGTTCGGGCTCCCTTACCCCGCCGTGGATGGAAACGTCCTGCGGGTGGTCTCCCGGGTGGCGGAGTGCCGGGCCGATATCGGCGACAATGCGGTGAAAAAAGAGTGGGAGAAGGTGATTTCTGTGATCCTTCCCGAAAAAGACGTCGGGGATTTCAACCAGTCGCTGATGGAGCTGGGGGCGCTGGTCTGCCAGCCGAACGGCTCCCCCCGCTGTTTGTATTGCCCGCTCGGAAAGGTTTGCATAGGATTTCATAACCGGACGGCGGAGGAGCTGCCGGTCAAGGCGCCGAAGAAAGAGCGCAGGGTGGAGCAGCTTACGGTTTTCCTCCTCGTCTGCGACGGCAGGGCCGCGCTCTCGAAGCGCGGCGAGCGGGGGCTTCTTGCCGGGCTTTGGGAATTGCCGAACTGTCTAGGTTCTGTTTCGTCTGAACGGGTGATCGGTTATTTTGCCGAAAAGGGGATCGGGGCGGAACTGACGCCTGCCGGAACTGCAAAACATAGCTTTACCCATGTGGAATGGCGGATGGAGGGGCTCTTGATCCAGCTGGATCGGCCTCTGGAGTTTCCCGGCCTGCACTGGGCTGCGAAGGAGGAGCTCGAAGCGAGATACCCGCTTCCGTCTGCCTTTAAAAAATATCGCAAATTCCTGGAAAATATGTTATAATAACCTCACCCGTTGGCGAAATCAAAGATTTCGAACGGGTACCCGAGAATATTGTTA
>JAAWBP010000148.1 GCA_022792755.1 Oscillospiraceae bacterium
CGGGAAGAGGGCCGGGAAACCACCCTGGAGGAAGCCGTGGCCGAGGCCGCCCGGTTGGTAGAAGAAGGGGAGCGCCCGGCTGAGGCGGCAAAGCGGGCTGCGAAGGGCGCTCCCTTTAAAAAGAGCGAAATCTATGCAGAGCTGATAAAAGGACAAGCCGAGTGATCCCGTGCGGAGTGCCTGGGCACAGGCTCGCAGGGGCTCCCTGCGCCGCGCCGGATGGCCCCGGCTGGACGATCGCGATTCCTAAGTGACATCGATTTATAAGTCCGTAACCCGCGAGGCACGTTGGTTCGCAAATGTATCCCGCAAAAAACGGCACAACGTTGGTGTGTAAACTGTCAGCAGGGGTACCTTGCCCTATAATTTGTAAAATGCACCTCGCAGGATAGTCATTTAAAGATTGGTAAAACCTTGGGGTGCGAATTGGCCACCGGGGCCACCCGGCGGCGGTTCGCCGCCCTGCACTTGTCAGCCGAAGGTATTTTGTTCTTGTATCAAAAGAGGCGTTCTATGACCGAATATATTCTCGACCTGTCCAAATATCCTTCCGTCCTCTTGGCGGGGCATTCGGTCTGCCCGGAAGGATGGAGCTTGACCGGCAGGGTGCTGGAGGAAACCGAAGTCATTGTGGTTTATGAGGGCTCCCTGCGATGCAGCGTCGGGGAGGAGGCCCATCTCCTACGGGAAGGGGAATCCTGCCTGGTTCCAGCCGGCCTCCCAGTCAGCCAGTATGCGGACGGAGGCCCCTGCCGTTTCTTTTACGCCCACATCGACTGCCCGGTTTTTCCGGCCGGCCCCACCGCCCGAAAAGAGGCGCCTTCAACTGATTCAAGCCGCCCTCGCCCCGACGGATTCTTTTTCCTCCCGCCTGTCATGCCGGAGGACGCCCTTCTCCGGATCGGCGTAAAGATGGATACCGGGCGGCATAAAGGCGAAATTTTCACCCTGTTCCAGCGGCTTTTGCTGGAGCGCAGCCGCCAGACTGTTTACAGCGCTCTGATGATCTCGCTGGAGCTTTCCCAGATCCTCGTCCTGCTGGGCCAGTGCTGGAGTGAAAAAAATGCGATCCCCCCTCAGCCGCCGGAGCGGCGGGAACAAAACCGCCTGGTGCAGGATGCGCTGCTCTACCTCCACAGCAATTACGCTTCCCCGGTTCGGATCAGCGAACTCGCCGAACAGCTCCAGATCTCCCAGCAGTATCTCGCCCGGCTCTTTAAGGCGGAGACTGGAACCACCCCGCTGCAATACCTCAACCGGCTGCGGATCGAAAAAGCAAAGGAAGCGATGCGGGAAAATGCGGTCAATATCAGTGAGGCTGCTATGGCCGCCGGATTTGACAGCCTCTATTATTTCAGCCGCCTTTTCAAGCAGCTGGAGGGGATGTCCCCTTCCGCTTACCGGGCTTGGCTCAACTCCAAAAGCAACCAATAAAGCTTTTCGTCTCACAGAGGATCCGAATCGATCAGTTCCTTCCGAAAAGGATCATGGAAGAGTGCAGCCGGAGGAAGGGCGGGCGGTTTCGCCTCCGACGGACAAGGGTATTGGGCGGGTTGAAAAACAAAGGGGCTCTTTGCAATCGGCATATTTTTCTGAAGATTTCGCGATGCCTCTTGCCTGATAGCCTATTTTTTAATATAATAAAACTATATGATGAAAATTGGGAGGCGCCTACATATATGGATCTGCTGAAAAACTGCCGCAAGGCGGAAATTTTGACGCCGGCGAACACACCGGTCTGCGAGGCGGGGGTCTTTCGCGATCTCGGGGGAAAGCTCCGGCTTTTGGTCCCTCAGACCTTTTCATATAAAGACCATCAATTTTTCATGGTCGTATTCTACGATTCGGTTTCCGGCCTGATCAACTGCCGCTGCACCCTTTCGGAGCCTTCGCCCGAGTCGGATGACCAGATTTCTCTTGTCTGCACGGTTTCGGAGGTGCTTCACCGGAACCAGCGCCGCCAGGACTTGAAGGTTCCGATTCAGGCGCCGGTGGAACTGACCAACATCCGGATCCCGTCCGGCGGCGATATCCCGCCGGTTTCAAAAATCCCGGCCATTACCCGTGATCTCAGCGCCGGAGGAATCTATTTTACCTGTCAATATCCTCTGGCGGTCAACACATTGGTTCGCTTTCAGTTCCGTGAAACGGATAAACCCCTTTTGCTGGCGGCCAAGGTGCTGCGTTGGGAGGAGCTCAAGCCGGTGAAAGGCGTTCCCCAGTTCGGGCACGGCTGCCGGTTTGTTGAGATGGAGATGGACGCAGAATCGGAGCTGCGGAGCTTCATCTTCCGCAAAGAGAGACAGCTCCATCAAAACCGCCGTTGAATCCGGTGGGCAAAGGAGGATCGTCCGCAACCGCTCCTTTGGCCGAATCGGAGAAGGTTCTTGAATGAAATGCTGAAAGGGAGGCGCTTCGCTGTGAAGTGCCTCCCTTTCCTGGTTTGTATCCCCAATCGAGGACGGACCGGCTGTCAGAATTGCGGCATGCCGGTCTCGTTGCCCCGGCGTATCGATCAAGCAGTCAATCGTCGGTATATTTAAGGGAGGTTATTCGTGATGAATCAAAACGGTAAAAAATTAAACAGAGCCGCGGCTGTGATTGCAAAAATCATGGAGGTACTCCACTGGGTTGCGTCGGAGTCATGTCCGTAAGCTTTATTGTGTATTGGATCGATGACGCATTGCTGCGTTATTTTATCTGCTTCGGCGACGGTGAATTCGGGGTTTCAGGGTGGCGAATGTGCAGATGCTGCGGGAAATCGGGATATTCTCCATTTCGATCCCCTTTGTCGTTGCCGCCGGCGGCCTCTTTCAAAAAGAAAGAGATAGAATCGGGGACAGAAAAAAAGCGGTACAGCCTATGGCTGTACCGCTTCTTTCTATATTTTGATGCCGTTTTATAGGCCGGCCTATTCGCTGAGCGCTTCCACCTCGGCTTGAAGCTCCTCTTCGTCCACCGGGGCTTCCCCGTGGCGGACGAAGACCATGCAGAGGATGGCGCAGAGGATTCCAACCGGGGAGTAGATAAAGAGGTTGGAATAATTTTGAGTGAGGTCTTGGATCAGCCCGAAGAGGAGCGGGCTCGCAATCGAAGCGGCCTGGGAGAAGAAGTAATAGTACCCCGTGTACTTCCCGATCCGGCTGCTTTTTGCGATCTCCACCACCATGGGGAGGGAGTTGATGTTGACCAACCCCCAGAAAAAGCCTGCCACCACAAGGCAGCAGCGGATCACCCAGAGATCCCGCAGAAAATAGGCGGCGGAAAGGAGGAGCGCCAGCCCGACCAGTCCGGTCATGATAGTCTTTTTCCGCCCGAATTTCGTGCCGATGATGCCGGCGGGGAGGGCGGAGACGACAAAAGAGACGGCAAAAAAGGCCAGCGTCACCATCGCATCGCCCGCTTCCAAGCCCAGGACATTCGAGGCGTAGAGGGTGAAATAGGTTTCAATCGAATTGATGGAGACGAACCAGAAAAAAATGGCCAAGAGGATTAAAAACAGGCTGAGGTTGGCACCCCGCGCACCCTCTTTGGAGGATGCTGCGCCACCGGACGGCTCGGCTTTCTCCGGCGTTTCATAGGCTTCGGGCGGGAGGGGCGGCTCTTTGACGAGGAACATCATGGTCAGCCAGGCAGCCAGCATGATGAGCCCCGAAAAAAAGAAGGGGAGCGGCATCCCGCCGAGGTCAAAGAGCAGACCGCCCAGGACGAAGGCCAGGATGCTCCCGATCCCTCCCATAAGATTGATAACGCCGTTTGCGCGGGAGCGCAGGCGGGGCGGGGTGGCGTCCGGCATCAGGGCGATGGCAGGTGTGCGCCAGATGCTCATCGTAAAGTTGAAGAGGATCACCGCGGCCATGATCGACCAGACGGCATCACAGAAAGGGATCAAAACAAAGAAAACGACGGACAGCGGGATGCCCACCAGGAGATAGGGCATCCGTCGGCCCCGCTTGCTGCGGGTTCGGTCGCTCAGGGATCCGAACAGGGGCTGGAGCAGCACGGCAAAGATGTTGTCAATCGACATCACCAAGCCGATCACGGTGGCGGAGGAGATGAATTTTTCGAGCATCAGCGGGACGTTTGCGTTGTACATCGACCAGGCGATCGAGACCGCAAAGAAGCCGAATCCAATCAAAATCGTTTTTGGGTAGTCGAGTTTTTCCAGATGTTGTTTCATGTTTGCTGCTCTGTGATACAAACGGCATAACAGCCCAGAGGCGAGTCTTTTCCGCTTGTATCTTCCCTTTCTTTGAATTTAGCGGGGCGGCGAACCGCGCTGTATATTTATTTCAGACCAGGCGGCCAGAAGAGACGGCTATTATAAGTTTATCATATTCTAACGAAGGAAATCACTATGATCCTTGTAAAGTTTCTGAAAAGAATTCGGCGGCGGGTGGAGTTTCCCTCGGCTGGAGATGCAAAAGCGGGAGATAGTACCCCATCTCCCGTCCTTCTGCGTTGTTTATCGTCCTGCCTCCCGGCCTGCCATTTAGCCTTCCGGCGGGATAATCGCGTGTTACCTCATGTATTTTTCCAAAACCCGGGTGATCTCCCGCATGTCGATCGGCTTGGCGACGTGGGCGTTCATCCCATGCTCGAGACTCTTCTTGATATCCTCCGAAAAAGCGTCCGCTGTCATGGCGATAATGGGGATGCCTGCATCCTCCCGCTCCAGGGCCCGGACGGCCGAGGAAGCCTCGTACCCCGTCATGATCGGCATCCGGATATCCATCAAGATCAAATCGTAATACCCGATGGAGGACTGCTCGAATTTCTCTACACAGATCTTTCCGTTTTCGGCGCGTTCCAGCTCCAGTCCTAAATCGGAGAGCAGCTCCTCGGCAATCTCCCAGTTCAGGTCGTTGTCCTCCGCGAGAAGAACCCGCTTCCCGTTGAAATCCACCTTCTTTTCAGAAGACGGCTCCTGCGATTCGCCGGAATCCGCATACGGCTTCAAACCATAAAACAGGGTAGATTTAAAGAGCGGTTTGGAGATAAAACCGCTGATCCCAGCCGCGCGGGCCTCGCTTTCAATTTCGCTCCAGTCGTAGGCGGAGATCAAAAGGATCGGGACATCATCTCCCATCTCTTTGCGGAGTTCCCGGGCCGTTTGAAACCCATCCATCGTCGGCAGCTTCCAGTCGAGGAGGATAATGTGGTAATCATTGTGCTTTTTATGGCGTTCGGCCACCATCTTGATTGCAGTTTCGCCGTCCAGAGACCATTCCGCCTGGACGCCGATCGTCTCGAGCGAATCCACGGCACTCCGGCAGAGCTGTTCGTCATCGTCTACCACCAGCATATTCCACTCCGGCAGCATCATATCTTCTTCCGTGACAGTCGCTTTTTCCAGATCGAGTATCACACGGAATTCCGTCCCCTTGCCGAGCTCGCTCTGAAGGTCGATGGTGCCGCCCATCGCGTCCACGATGTACTTGGTAATCGCCATCCCCAGCCCAGTGCCCTCGGTCTTGCGGACCCGGGCGCTGTCCTCCCGGGTGAAGGATTCAAAAATCTTTTTCTGGAATTCCGGCGACATTCCAATCCCGCTGTCCTTGACCCGAAGATGGACCTGCACATGATCCTCCCCGCGGGGGGAAGGTTCCTCGTAGACGTCCATTCGGATGGCGCCGCCTTCCGGCGTGAATTTGATAGCGTTGGAGAGGAAGTTGATCAGAACCTGGTTGAGCCGCACGCTGTCACAGAGGACATCCTCTGCTGAGATGTTGTGGATCGACACATCGAACTGCTGGTTTTTCGCCTTAACCTGCGGCTGTACGATGCTCACAATGCTCTCCATCACTTCCCGCAGGGAAATTTGATCCATATTGAGGGTCATTTTCCCGCTTTCGATTTTGGACATATCCAGCACGTCGTTGATCAACCCGAGCAGATGCTTGCTGGACAGAGCGATCTTTTTCAGGCAATTTTGCACCTGCTGCTGGTTGTCGATATTGGCAGTGGCGATTGCCGTCATCCCGACGATGGCGTTCATCGGTGTGCGGATGTCGTGGCTCATATTGGAAAGGAATTCACTCTTTGCCTTGTTGGCATATTCCGCTTCTGCCCGGGCTTGCTCCAGCTCATGGATCTGCAGCCGGGTCAGCTGGAAATATTTTACAAAGACCACCAGCAGCGCCAGCAATATGATCGCCCCTCCGCCGAAAACCATGTAAATCCACTGGCTGCTCAGATTGCCCACTAAGACGTTAAGCTCGCCGTACGGCATGATCGTGACCAGGTACCACTCGGAATAGGGC
>JAAWBP010000149.1 GCA_022792755.1 Oscillospiraceae bacterium
ACTCTGACGTTTTGCCGCTTTCTAAGTTCCAATCCTGCGAGACGAGTTGTAGGAAACACGTGCCTCGCGGGGCGGCGAACCGCCGCTGATAATTCGCACACCAAGAGTTTACCGGTCTTTAGGTTTTAGTCCTGCGAGGCGCCGCGCGGGAAATGGATGTTGTTACCCGCATTGCCTGCGAATCGCGTTTGTCCGGTCCGGTCACGGACACGGGATCACCCGGCGCAACTGCCGGTTGACATTGTTCCATCCCGAAACGGTGGCGATGCAACCGGCAATTCTGTTATAATGACACCATGAAAGAAAGGGGCGCTGAGCGTGAATCTGGCAGATAGGATACAAACTTTGAGAAAAGCAAAAGGGATCTCCCAAGAAGAGCTTGCAGATCAGGTGGGGGTTTCGCGGCAGGCCGTTTCGAAATGGGAAAGTGAACAAAGCACACCGGACTTAGAGAAAATAATAGCCATGAGCGGCTTTTTCGGCGTGACGACCGACTACCTTCTAAAGGGCATCGAGCCGGCGGCGGATCAAACGCAGAAGGGCAGAGAAATTACAAGCAAGGTGCTTTATATCTCGTCAACGGCCTTTGTCGCAATCGGGCTGCTTTGCGGCTTCGGCGGATGGAATGAAGAACAGACGATGGAAGCCGTCTGGGGTTCTATGATTATCCAAGCCGTTGGAATTGCCGGCTATTTTATCGGAAAGATATTGTCGGCAGAAAAAGCGCCCTTTTATGCCGGCTGGCTCAATCTGATCGGTGTTTCCTTTATGCCGGTTTCCATGCTGGCGGGGGCTGTTTCATCCCTCGTTTTCAAACAAGGGTGGATTGCACCTTATCCGGTGGGTGGATTCCACGCTTTGACCTTCTGCCTGGCCTTCTTTTTGGTTTGTGCCATAAGCTTGATCCTGCTCAGGAAACGAACGAAATAAACAGATTCCATACGGCGGGAAAGTCCTATCTGCCATTCCGGAGGGATTTGCCCTATCGGATGGAATGGAAGCAAAAACAGGCGTATGTGCAGGTAAAATGAAACAAAAAAATTAACAAGGGCCAGCCGGAAGGCTGGCCCTTGTCCAGTAAAATCGTGCAATTTTCTGCTGCCGACACAGATGGATTTACTCCAGCTTGCCCTCCAATGCGCGCTCAAGCCAGATGTTCGCAATGTCCAGCGCCTGGTAGAGCCCCTTCTTCTCAGCTTTTTTGACCACGATGTCCATCGGGTTGATGGTGGTGTCGGTCCGCATCAGCTGGATGGTGACAGCGTCCGCCAGATCCAGCTCACCGTTTTTGGTGTGGGAAAGGACGTTCAGCATGACGACGAAATCGTCGCCCATCGAACCGTAATAGATCGCATCGCCCTTGCGGACAAGCGGCCGGCCTTTATAAGAAAAAAACGGAGTTTGATTCTCGCTCATTTTAACTGCCTCTCTTTCATTCATCATTCGTCATCCGGCGCAGAACACGCCAGTTCTATCCATTCGCTTCGGCATTCGTACAATTTTACAAGATATGAAGATCAGTATATTATTGTATCACATTCCGAAGGGAAAGTAAACGAAAACAAAAAGATTTCTTTGTGCGGGGCCAATTTCCGGCAAGTGGTCTTTACCGCGGCCTCGCTTCATAGTATGATAAAAGGGTGCCCCCGATTGGCCTGTGCCCAGGCCAGACAATTCGCACACCAAGGTTTTACCGGTTTTTGGGTAATAGACCTGCGAGGCGCGTTATACAAAACATGCAGCCCGCGGGTTATGGGCTTGCAGGTCTTGCATTGCTTGCGGATCGCGATTGACAGCGGAAACATTCCGCCCTGCCCGGCCACGGGCGTGGAATGTTTCCGCTGTCAACCAAGGGCATTATTATTTTAACAGAGTTGAGGTGTTGTTTATGTCGATTCCCGTTATCTGGTGCAGCCCAAACCCGGACGGGCTGACCGCGGCCTGCAAAGACGCCGCCCTCCGCGGGATTGCGGCGGCGGGGAGAGAGGCTGAGCCGGTCCAGCTCAACGCGCTGTCGGTCGAGCGCTGCCGCGTCTGTCAAAACGGCTACGGCGAATGCAAAGAAAAAGGGAGCTGCGTCATCCAGGACGATGTCGCCGCTCTCTACCAAAAAATGGTCAAGGCCGAAGCGGCCGTCTTGATCACCCCGGTCTACTGGCACGACCTTTCCGAGCCGCTCAAAGCCCTGATGGACCGGATCCGCCGGATGGAGACGGCGCACAACCACTATTTAAAGGAAAAGCCCTGCATCTTCATGGCGGCGGCGGGCGGCTCCGGAAGGGGAACCTCCTACTGCATGCTCAATATGGAGGAGACGCTCAGCCACATCGGGATGATCCCCCGCGACCGGCTGCCGGTCACCCGCTTTTCCCGGGAGTACATGCTGAAAGCGGTTGAAGCGTCGGCGAAACGGCTTTGCGAGGAGCTGTAGAACCACAGGCGGATCACCGGGCCCCGCCCGGGAGGAAAAAGTCCCGGAGCAGCGGGAACAGTTTATCGCTGTGGATTACATAGCTCCCGTGGGTCTCCCCCGGCAGGATCTGGAGCGCCGCGCCGGGGATCCCTTCGGCGATGGCCCGGGTTTCCGATTCCCTGACGAGATCCCGCCCGCCTGCGAGGACGAGGGTGGGGATTTCGATCCGCGCAAGCGCTTCCTCTGCAATCTGAGGCTCGTCCAGCATCATTTTAAGGAGCGGGCGGCGGGTCAGGAGGAATTCCGCATGGAAAAGGGCGCGCCAGCCCCGCTTGAGGCCCGCCGGCGTGAGGTTCGCGCCGCAGACGGCCATCCGGGAAAGGAGTGCCGGCTGGGAGGAAGCGAGGAGCAGCCCGATGATCCCGCCGTCGCTGAACCCGCAGAAAAACGGCCGCTCAAGCCCCAGCTCCCTGATAAAAGCGGAAAGCGTTTCGGCAAAACCGGCATAGTGAAATTCTCCCGGTCTCTGGCTCCTCCCGTGCCCTGGGGAATCGACCGCGTAAACGGTGAAGAGCTCCGCCAGGCGGGGGATCAGCCGGTCGAAAACCGTGTGGTCTTCCCCGTTGCCGTGAACCAGGATGAGGGGCGCGCCCTCTCCAGCCTTTTCATAATAAAGATTGATGCCGCAGTCTAAAAACATATCGGTCACAATACGGCGCGGGATCACAGCGAAAGTGTGCGCTCCGGCGCCGTTCCTTTCGGTCGTTTGTCGAGGCGGCAGCCCCGGAAGTCCGCGAGGCAGTACTTTACACAATCTGCCTTGCAGGACTGCCGCGTTAAAATCGGTATCACTTTGGTGTGTAAATTGCCTGCGGCGGTCCGCCGCCGTCTTTTCAACATACCACACCGCCCTGAAAGCGGGATGATAAAAATGTAAATTTTTCAAAAATTTGCCTGCGTCTGCCGTTTTGGAAGGAAAAAGGAAAAGAAATTGGAATTTAAACTCCAGTTTGTTTATTTTTCTTTTATTTTCCAAATAGTTGAATGACAAAACTTCGACAATATCCCTTTACAATGCGAGGGAAACGTGATAAAATTTAAAGCGACAGAACACAGCCCCGGAGTTGTCGGGGCTGTGTGTTGAGAAAACAATTCAGGAGGAAAGAAAATGGCAAGAAAGATGAAAAGCATGGACGGCAACACCGCCGCGGCGCATGTAGCATATGCGTTTACGGAAGTTGCCGCCATTTACCCGATCACCCCGTCCAGCCCGATGGCGGACAGTGTTGATCAGTGGAGCGCTGTCGGCCAGAAGAACATCTTCGGCACCCAGGTGAACGTCATGGAGATGCAGTCCGAAGCGGGCGCGGCCGGCGCCGTTCACGGCAGCCTTGCGGCCGGTGCGATGACCACCACCTTCACCGCTTCTCAGGGCCTGCTTCTGATGATTCCGAACATGTATAAAATCGCGGGCGAGCTCCTTCCGAGCGTCTTCCATGTATCCGCCCGTACCGTCGCGAGCCATGCGCTGAACATCTTCGGCGACCATTCCGACGTTTACGCCTGCCGTCAGACCGGCTTTGCGATGCTGGCCGAGTCCAACCCGCAGGAGGTCATGGACCTTTCTGCGGTTGCCCACCTGGCGACCATCAAGGGCCGCGTTCCGTTTATCAACTTCTTCGACGGGTTCCGCACCTCCCACGAGATCCAGAAGATCGAGACCTGGGATTACGACGACCTCGCCGAGATGACCGACTGGGATGCGATCAAAGCCTTCCGCGACCACGCCCTCAACCCGGAGCATCCGGCGATGCGCGGTTCCCACGAGAACGGGGATATCTTCTTCCAGCATCGTGAGGCCTGCAACAAGTACTACGATGCTCTCCCGGCGATCGTCGAGGAGTACATGGGCAAGGTCAACGCCAAGATCGGCACCAACTACCAGCTCTTCAACTACTACGGCGCGCCCGACGCGGAGCGTGTCATCATCGCGATGGGCTCCATCTGCGACGTCGCCGAAGAGGTTGTCGATTACCTGACCGCCAAAGGCGAAAAAGTCGGCTTGATCAAAGTACGCCTCTACCGTCCGTTCGTTTCGGCGAAGCTGCTCGAAGCGATCCCGGCGACTGCTAAGAAGATCGCCGTCCTCGACCGCACCAAAGAGCCGGGCGCCCTGGGCGAGCCGCTCTTCCTCGACGTTGTCACCGCCCTGCGTGAAGCAGGAAACGATGCGAATGTCATCGGCGGCCGTTACGGCCTCGGTTCCAAAGACACCCCGCCGTCCAGCGTTTTCGCCGTCTACGACGAGCTGGCGAAGAGCGAGCCGAAAGCCCGGTTCACCATCGGGATCAACGACGACGTCACATATCTCTCCCTGGAGGAGAAGCCCTCCCCGAACACCGCTGCGGAAGGCACCACCGAATGTAAGTTCTGGGGCCTCGGCGGCGACGGAACGGTCGGCGCGAACAAAAACTCCACCAAGATCATCGGCGACCACACCGACAAATACATCCAGGCGTACTTCCAGTACGACTCCAAGAAGACCGGCGGCATCACCGTCTCCCATCTGCGCTTCGGCGACAAGCCGATCCGCAGCCCCTACTACATCAACAAGGCCGACTTTGTCGCCTGCCACAACCCCTCTTATGTTGTCAAGGGCTTCAAGATGGTCAACGACGTCAAGCCGGGCGGGATCTTTATGATCAACTGCCAGTGGAGCGACGAGGAACTGGATCACCACATGCCCGCTGAAGCGAAACGCTACATCGCGCAGAACAACATCCAGCTCTACACCATCAACGCGATCGACAAAGCGATCGAGATCGGGATGGGCAAGCGCACCAACACCATCCTCCAGTCTGCTTTCTTCGCCCTTGCGAATATCATGCCGGCTGAGGATGCGATCAAATACATGAAAGAAGCGGCGAAGAAGTCCTACTCCAAGAAGGGCGATGCCGTTGTCGAGATGAACTACAAGGCGATCGACGCCGGTAAAGACGCGCTCCACAAAGTCGAAGTTCCGGCTTCCTGGGCGGATGCGAAGGACCCGGCCGATGAAAGCCAGCTCAAAGGCAACCCGGCCACCGTCAAGATGGTCAAGGAAATCCTCGAGCCGGTCTCCAAGATGGACGGCGACAGCCTGCCGGTTTCCGCCTTCGTCGATCACGTCGACGGGCAGTTCGAGCAGGGCGCTTCCGCTTATGAGAAACGCGGCGTAGCCGTCAATGTTCCGGAGTGGAATCCGGACACCTGTATCCAGTGCAACCAGTGCGCTTATGTCTGCCCGCACGCCACCATCCGTCCGTTTGCCCTGACCGCCGACGAAGTGAAGAACGCTCCGGAGGGGATCAAGACAAAACAGATGACCGGAAAGGGCTGCGAGGATTACCAGTTTGCGATGACCGTTTCCCCGCTTGACTGCATGGGCTGCGGCGTCTGCGTCAACGTCTGCCCGACCGCTGCCAAAGGAACCCTCAAGATGGTTTCCCAGGAAAGCCAGGCGGCACAGCAGCCGGTCTTCGACTACTGTGTTGAGAACATCAAGAAGAAAGATGGCATGATGGCTGAGACCACCGTCAAGGGCTCCCAGTTCAACCAGCCGCTCCTCGAGTTCTCCGGTTCCTGCGCGGGCTGCGCCGAGACCAGCTACGCCCGTCTGATCACCCAGCTGTTCGGCGAGCGGATGTTCATCTCCAATGCCACCGGCTGTTCCTCCATTTGGGGCGGCCCGGCTGCGACTTCCCCGTACACCACCAGCAAGGTCAGCGGCTTTGGCCCGGCCTGGGCGAACAGCCTCTTTGAGGACAACGCCGAGCACGGCTTCGGTATGTACCTCGGCCAGAAAGCGGTTCGTGACAGCCTGGCTGCCAACACCCGTGCGCTGATCGCTGTCGATTACACCGATGCTTCGCTGAAAGAGGCGGCGCAGGCTTGGCTCGACACCATGGACGACGGCAAGCTCAACGGCGCTGCGACTGAGAAATACGTTGCGGCCCTTGAGGAGTGCGTGATCGACGGATGCACCTGTGAGGCTTGCAAACTGGGCCGTGAGATCTTAGGCAAGAAACAGTACCTCGCCAAGAAATCCGTCTGGATCTTCGGCGGCGACGGCTGGGCTTACGATATCGGATTCGGCGGCCTCGACCATGTCATCGCTTCTGGCGAGGACGTCAACATCATGGTCTTCGACACCGAGGTTTACTCCAACACCGGCGGCCAGGCTTCCAAAGCCAGCCAGATCGGCCAGGTCGCTCAGTTTGCTGCGGCTGGTAAGGCCATCGGCAAGAAGAGCCTTGCTGAGATCGCGATGAGCTACGGCTATGTCTACGTTGCGCAGATTGCGATGGGTGCAAACCAGGCCCAGACCATCAAAGCGATTGCTGAGGCGGAGGCTTATAAAGGCCCGTCCCTCATCATCGGCTATGCTCCGTGTGAGATGCACGGCGTCAAGGGCGGTATGACCAACTGCCAGGCTGAGATGAAGAAGGCGGTCGAGGCTGGTTACTGGAATATGTTCCGCTACAACCCGGCGCTCAAGGCCGAGGGCAAGAACCCCTTCATCCTCGACAGCAAGCCTGCTACCGCGGATTACAAGGAGTTCATCTCGAACGAGACCCGGTACAACCGCCTGAAACTGGCCTTCCCGGATCGTGCGGAAGAGCTGTTCGACAAGGCGGCCGACCGTGCGAAGGAGCAGTATGAGCATCTGGTCAAATTGCAGAAGCTCTATGGCACCGAGGAATAATCTCTAACAGAAAAGAAAATGCAGAAGGGACACTTCAAATAAGAAGTGTCCCTTTGCCTTTGCCGATCGGGAAAAAACCAGCTGTGCAACCTGTAGTTTACATTTAGAACCCTTTAGATGGTGGCCCTTCAGCCATAAAACAGGTATACTGTGCAGGAACAAATGAATTTGGAGGGAAGATGAAGAATGACATTGGGCGATAAATTATCAAAGCTGCGGAAAGAGGCCAATTACACCCAGGAGCAGTTTGCAGAGCTCCTCGGTGTTTCCAGGCAGTCTGTCAGCAAGTGGGAAAGCGACGTTACCTACCCTGAGACGGAAAAGCTGATCCGGATCGGCGAGCTGTTTGACTGTTCATTGGATTACCTGCTTTTGGAAAAAGAGGCTTCCGTTACAGACGAAAGGCAGAATGATTTTGGAGGTTATACTTTATCGGGTGACCGGGTCTTCATCGAGTCGCCTCTTACCAACAACCTGGTTTCATGTTTTAAGGTGACAGCTTCACCGGTAATGGCTCCTGCAAAAAAACAGCCAAAGTATTTGCTGCTTGGCGCCGACAGGGTTACGGTTTTTGGCGAACATACGACTCCGCTTGGATGGTATGAAACCGAGGAAGAGATTCAAAAGGAAATATCTGAGATTACATCTGCCATTCGCAAAGGAGAAAATTGCTATACTTTGAAGTATGCTGTTGAGATGGACACAAATTCTCTTGGTGCAGTAATGGAGAAAACAAAGGTTCAAGCCCAAGATACGCCGTATCCTTTTGGGAAAGGTCCCCGTGAGAGGAAAAGCAAAAAAACAATCTGGGGGATGCCGCTGTGGCATGTCGGCAGGAATGCAAGGGGGTTTGTTGCTGTGGGTCTGAACGCCCGCGGCGTGATCGCGGTCGGACTGAAAGCCAGAGGGGTCGTATCGTTCGGGCTGCTCTCGATCGGGGTGCTGTCTTACGGCCTGCTGTCGCTCGGTTTACTGTCCATTGGAACAGTCGCGCTCGGGCTCCTGGCCGCGGGCAGCATTTCGGCCGGCGTATTTTCGGCGGGCGCTGTCAGCTTTGGGATCATCTCCCTCGGCGCGGTCGCAATCGGCGATTTCTCCGTCGGCGCCTTAGCTGTCGGAAACTACTTCGCCCTCGGCGACAACGCGCGGGCGATGATTGCCATAGGCGACACAGAGGCCGTCGGAAGTGCCTTTCAAAGGATCGGCGAGCTCACCACAGCCGATGCAGGCAGAGTAAAGGAGCTGCTCGACACCATTGTCCCAGGCTATCTTTCGTGGGCAAAGGAGTTCATAAAGCTGTTCCTTTAGCCCGAACAATCAGCGGGGCGGCGAACCGCCGCCGGTAATACGCACACCAATGTTTTGCTGATTTTGGGGTGGTTATCCTGCAAGGTGGGTTGTATAAAAATATGCGCCTCGCGGGTTACGGACTTATAGGTCTGTACCGCGGCTGTCCTACCGGGGTCATCCGGTGGGACAATCGCGATTCGTAAGTAGTGCTAAAAATGACGTTCGTCACCCGCGCGACGTACTCTACCTGTTTTATCTTAAGCATCTCGCAGGACGGAAACTTGAAAACTGGAAGAACGTCGGTGTGCGTATTGACAGCGGAGGCACTCCGCTCCAAGATTTTTCGCGGAAATCCGCGCCTATCCTTGACCTGTCAAACGCCTTGTACTATAATAAAAATCAGGGAAGGGCGGACAGCGTACCACATCCTGTCGGCGGGGAGTCCGCATGGGCCGCGCCGGTTTTCAGTGTCCGTCCCCATGCGGAGAATGGAGATACATATGGAAAAGCAGTTTATTGTTGAGACCTCCGCCCGTCACGTCCATGTGACCGCGGAAGATGTCAAGGTTCTTTTGGGGGAAAAAGGCGAGCTGACCGTCCGCGCCATGCTCAGCCAGCCGGGCCAGTTTGCCTCCAATGAACGGGTTGCGATCGTCGGGCCAAAGAACACCATCAAAAATGTCCTGATCCTCGGGCCGGAGCGCCCCGCCACCCAGGTCGAGATTTCTGCGACCGATGCGAGAACCCTCGGGATCGCCGCGCCGGTGCGGGAGTCGGGCGATATTGCCGGAACGCCGGGATGTAAGATTGTCGGCCCCTGCGGTGAGATCGAGATCAAAGAGGGGGTCATCGTTGCAAAGCGCCACATCCATCTGACCCCGGAGAAGGCGGAGGAGCTCGGCGTTGCCGACAAACAGGTCGTCTGGGTCAAGGTGGGAGGCGAAGGCCGCAGCCTTGTATTCGGCGATGTAGTCTGCCGCGTTTCTCCGAAATTCTCTCCGGCGATGCACCTGGACACCGACGAGGCGAACGCCGCCGGATGCGCTGGGGAAATCTGGGGCGAGATCGTCAACAAATAAAGGGCATCCGCGCTGCCGGAAGGAGTACCCTCTCCGTAGCCCAAAAACAGCAATATGGACAAACAGAAAAGCCTCCGATTGAATCGGAGGCTTTTCTGTTTTCTCAGCTTTAAGCGGCAGAGTACCTCTGCTGGTGATTCGCACCCAAACGTTTTGCCGGTTTTTGGGTAATAGACCTGCGAGGTCCGTGATATAAAAGACAAATGCGCCTCGCGGGGCAGAGTACCTCCGCTGGTGATTCGCACACCAACGTTCTGCCAATCTCTAGGTATTCGTCCTGCAAGGCGCCTTGTACAAACTGCATATCTCGCGGGTTATGGACTGTTAGTTTGGTATTGCCTGCGAATCGCGATTGACAGCGGAGGCATTCCGCGCCCGTGACCGGGCAGGATGATACGCGCCCTTACGGTTTACTGATTTTGGGGTTGTCATCCCGCGAGACTCCGAGTGGCTTCGGCCGGACGATTCGCACCCAAACGTTTTGTCGGTTTTTGGGTAATAGACCTGCGAGATACCTAAGATGCAATGTACCGCGCGGGATATCAGCATTGTTATTTACTCTGCCTATGAATCGCGTCTGTCCAGCCCGGCCACGGGCCGCGATTTCCAGCGGGGGTACCCCGCCCGGCGGGCCCTCGCTTTATCTCCCGTAGAATTCCGCGACGGCGGCAAAAAAGGCGTCGATATTCTCCCAGCTCGAAAGCGGCGGGATGTCGCAGCCGGAGGAGATGACGAAGTTCGGATAGCCGTGGCAGGCTTCCAGCAGGGAGAGGGTCGCCTCCCGGATCGATTCCGGCGTGCCGTTGCGGAACTGGGTGGCAGGGTCGACATTCCCCATGGCGACGACGCCGGCCGGGATGTGCTTCATCATTTCGGCCATGTCGATGGCGTTGCCGAAGTGGTAAGCACCCGCCCCAATCGAGAGGATCCCGTCGATCATCCGGACAGTCCCCCCGCCGCAGTTGTGGTAGATGACGATGAAATCGTCGTCCTGTAACGCATCGACAATCTGCTTGACGTAGGGGACGGAAAACTCGTCGTTCAGCGCCGGGGAAAGCAGCCCTGCAAGCGGTTCGGCGATGACGACGCCGTTCGCCCCCACCTCTTTATAGGCGCGGATATAGGCGGTCAGGAAATCGGTCACCTTTTTCAAAACGGTGTGAACCATATCGGGATCGTCATAGCAGTAGATCATCGCCTCGGAGACGTCGAGAAGTCGCCCCGCCAGGGAGAAGGGCCCGATCACCCCGGCGAAGACCGGGCGGTCGGTGATCAGTTTACAGGCTTTCCCAATCGCCTCGATGTAAAGGCTGGTACGCCCCTCGCCGACCGCGGGAACCCGGAGGGCGTCCGCCTGCTCCTGGTTTTCCACAATGTGGCCGATAACGGTCGGAACCTCATCGTCCGAAACCCGGATGGTGGAGCCGAAGGCCTCCGCCTCGATGGAAAGGTCCATCATGCTGACCGAAGCGGCGGCATCCGTCCGGTCGGCGATCAGCTTCATCCCCTGGGATTGCAGGTCGCTGCTCGAAATCAGCTCCTTTACGCCGATATCCAGCAGCTGGATCGAAGGGAAGGAGAGCACCGGCATCGCTTTTTTGACAGGAGCCGCCTTTAACTCCTCCAGCCATTGTTTCATATTCATCTTCATCGATTCATTCCTCTTTCGCAGTCGTGATGTGAATTATGTCTTCATCATAATACAGCGGGGGAAATCTTTCTTGTAAAATCGTGTGATTATTAAAACGATTTTGCCCAAATTGCCTTGGAAGTTCCTGCCAGCTATAAGCCGGACTTGCGGTTTCCCCAAAAATAAGGTATCATCTTGTTGTAGGAAGGGAGGGGAGCGGATGTTCCAGCAGGATTATATCATGAGAGAGGTGGAGCTGATCTCCCGCTTTCTTGCGAAGGCCCTTTTCGGGAGGGAGACCGAACGAGAGGACGAACCGGCCTTTTCCGAATACCTGTCGGAGAATTACCTCCCTTACCGGCTGCGGAAGCTCGTCGATGAGGGGCGGATCAACGAAGCGGAAAACGAGCTTTTTGAAGCGGTCGAGGAAGAGCCGAAGACGGAATACCTCGCCGCCGCCTTTGAGTTTTACCGCCTTCTGTCCGAGTTTACCCCGGAGAATCTGGAGCGGTGCGGCTTTTCAGAGGAAGAAGTTTTAGAAGGGCTGCGGGATATCAAACGGATTTACGGGATTCCCGAGTAAAACCGGGCCCCGGAAAATAAAAAGAAAGGAGCGGTCACAGAGCGAAGGGAGGCGTTCTCTTGCCAGGTTGGCCGCAGGTGGTCGAAATGAAAGGTAAAGCACTGTGGGAGGATTTCAAAAAATTTGCATTTAAAGGGAACGTCGTCGACATGGCGGTCGGCGTGATCGTCGGCGGCGCGTTCGGGAAGATTGTCAGCTCGGTCGTCAATGATCTGGTGATGCCGCTCTTTG
>JAAWBP010000150.1 GCA_022792755.1 Oscillospiraceae bacterium
AGAAACGCCCGCACCTCCGGGATCGCAGATACACGGGACGCCGCCATCGAGACCTCCGGCAGCCGGATTTCAACAGAGATGTCCCTCCCGTTCAGAAAGACATGCTGCTCCCCTTCGACAAACCGCAGCTCGATTGCGATCTCCTCGAGAAGCGGAACCACCTCCCCCGCATCGGCGGGATTTTTTTTGCAGGACAGGGCATACCAGCCAATCGCACGGTAGAGCGCCCCCGTGTCGACATAGATGAAAGAAAGTTCTTTTGCCGCCAGCTTGGCGATAGTGCTTTTTCCCGCGCCGGCGGGGCCGTCGATTGCAATCGATATCATAGTGGTCCTCCTTGACAGCTTAATCCGGCCGCATAGCCGGTAGAATAAGCGATTTGAAGATTGAATCCGCCGGTATAGCCGTCCACATCAAGAACCTCCCCGGCAAAATAGAGGTTCGGCATCCGTTTTGATTCCATCGTTTTTGGATTGATCTCCGAGACGTCGACCCCGCCCGAGGTGACGATCGCTTCTTCAATGGGGCGAAATCGCCAAGGGGTCAGCGGCAGTGCCTTTAAGATCCCACAAAGGCGGCGGCGCTGCTCCCTGGTGATCTGGTTGACCTTTGCCGCAGGTTCAATCCCTGACAGCCGCACCACAACCGGGATCAGCTTCCTCGGGAGGAGCCGGTCGAGCGAATTGCCGAAATTCTTATTGGCGTTCTCCGAAAAATCCCGCAGCACCCTGGCCTCCAGCATCTGTTCGTCCAAAGCGGGTTTCAGGTCGATAAAAAGCCGGCAGAAATCTTGCAGCGGCTCCTTCAGATGGGCGCTCAGGCTCAGCACCAGCGGGCCGGATATTCCAAAATGGGTAAAAAGCAGCTCTCCCTGCTCCGAAAAAATCACCTTGTTCCGCTCGAGGCCGACCGCTGAGAGGGTCACATTTTTAAGGGAGAGCCCCTGCGCTTTCCCACACCAGTCCTCAACCGTTTCAATCGGGACAAGAGAAGGGCGCAGCGGGACGATCGTATGTCCAGCCTGCTCTGCCAACCGGTAGCCGTCCCCGGTCGAGCCGGTCAGAGGGTAGGACTTTCCTCCAGCGGCGACGATCACTTTCCCGGCATGGAACTCTTCCCCGTCTGCCAGCCGCACCCCAGACAGGCTCCCACCTTCCAGCAGGAGTTCGGATACCTCGGCGTTACACCGCAGCCGCACCCCGGCGCGCCGGATAAATTCCGTCAGCGCATCCACCACGTCCACAGCCCGGTCGCTTTTGGGAAAGACGCGATTTCCCCGCTCGGTTTTCAGCGGGAGCCCCCGCTCTTCAAAGAAGGCGATGGCATCCTCCGGCGCAAAGCGGTGAAGCGCGCTTTGCAGGAAACGCGGATTCCGGGGGATGTTGGAAAAGAAGTCATCCAAGCCGCAGTTGTTCGTGACATTGCAGCGGCCCTTTCCTGTAATCATCAGCTTCCGGCCAGGGCGGCTGTTTTTCTCAAGCAGGAGCACCTCCGCGCCGCCCTGTGCGGCCGTACCGGCGGCAAACATCCCGGCTGGGCCGCCGCCGACTACCAGTACATCAGCCCTCATCGCTTTCCTGCTCCTGGTCGCCCTTGTCGTAAACCTCATATTCATCCCAGATGGATTCCAGCCGTGCAAAGGTCGTACAGATTTCCTCCTGCTTCTTTAGGCCGACCGCCACCACCAGGGCGTTGATCAGGCTGAGCGGGGCCACCAAGCTGTCAACAAAGGAAGCCATATCGCTTCTGGCCAGCAGGAGATGGTCGGCATCCTCAGCGAGCGGAGAAGCGGGGCTGTCGGTGATTGCAATGACCGTCGCACCGTTTTCCTTGGCAAAGCGGAATGCTTTGACCGTCTGGGTCAGGTAACGAGGAAAGCTGATCCCGATTAAAATATCCTTAGGGCCGATCCGCATGATCTGCTCGAACATTTCGCTCGAGCTGGTGGTGTGCACCAACTTGACGTTGACAAACATCAAATTAAAATAGTAGGTGATGAACCGGGCCAGCGTCGCCGCGCTTTTGGCGCCGATCACATAAATATTTTCCGCCTGCACGATCGAATCAACCGCGCGGTTGAAATCCGCCCGGGAGGTCTCTTCCAACGTGCGGCGGATCTTATCAATGTCCATGTTCAGAACCTTGTCCAGAACATCTTCGCCGCCGATCTGCTCATTTGTCACCTCGATCCTCTGGATCGAAGTAAGGCGGTTGCGGATCATCTCCTTGAGTTCCCTCTGAAGTGCGGGATAGCCGTCGAAGCCGATCTCCGTCGCAAAGCGGACAACGGTCGATTCACTGACCCCCACCGTCATCCCCAATTTTGAGGCGGTCATAAAAGCCGCCTTTTCATAGTGCTCCGTAATATATTTAGCAATCAGCTTCTGCCCCTTTGAAAACTCCGCATGCTTTGAAGCAATCAGCTTTAAAATGTCTTTATGCAAAATAACCCAGCTCCTAAATGATTGTTCCTGCGCAGAAAAATAAATTTTCCCTGTCTCCATCGACAGATCAATCCAGCCAGACTTCACGAACGCCGAATCGTAAGCCATTTACGGTGTGCTATAGAGCGCCGCACGGAACAGTCCGGTCAAAATCGTTCCTTTTTTCAAGTCTATCTTTTATTTTAGACTGTTTTGCAATTATAATCAAGTGTCCCTGCAAAATCTTATCATTTTTGGAAAAACGTCTTAAGTCTCTAGGCCTGGCATATCGAACCGTTTGGCCAAAAGACATTGACTCAGAGCGGTAAAATCCCCACACACAGGAAAAGGATGGGCCCCTTTTCAAAAGGCTCATCCTTTTTGACCTATATTCCCCGCTCAGTATTTGTCCAATAGGGAGATTGAGCTGCAATTATAGAACTCTTCCTGGACGGTCCCCGCCCGGCATCATCGTCCGGCAGAGGTTATCGATCCGGTAGACCGGCATCCAGGTCGGCATCCATTCAAACGCATTGTCCTCATAAGCGCGCCCAAAATTGAAGGCCTCGTTTTGGGAGCCGCGCGGCAGGACGGAACGGCCTGTGTAGAGCGTCCCGTCGGAGATCCCGATCGTCGCCTGCGCCCAGCCGGCCTGCGCCCGCTCCGCCCACTCTGTCTCGCCGGTCAATTCGGCAAGGTCGTAGAGCTCGTGTATATATGGGAGGATGTAAGGATCCATCCCGGAGCCAATCGAGACCAGCGTACCGCCGAAGGTGTCAAATCCAAACGCACCCAGCATGCTGTCCTTTTCGAAGGGATGGCTGTGCTGCCACTGCCAGGTGGAGAGATAATAGGCCGCGTTTCTTGCACATTCGATATATCCTTCATCCCCAGTCAGCTCATAGAGCCGCATTGCGCCCTGGAGCATCGGGATGCCCGATTCCTTGTCGACCGAAAAATGATCCTGCGCGCCGCCCATCGCGTAACCGTCGCGGACAAACTGGCTGTAAAAATAATGATACCCGCGGATCGCCCCCTCCAGGTAATCAGGGCGATGGGTGCGCTTCGCCCCTTCGCAGAGAGCAAGCACCAAAAACGCACCGGGCAGGCCGTTATCGACCGCCGGGGTCAGATCGTCCTCATACCAGCTCTTGGCGAGCTTGCCGCTTTCATCCATCTGCTTTAGGGTAAAATCGCAGAGCCAGCAAGCCATTTCAAAGTACTCCGGACGGGATTTTCCAAGAGCTTGGGCGTATTCCCAGGCTCTGAAATAGTTGATCGCCCCAAAAGAAAGGTTGCAGGCATCGACGACGCGGCGGCCGTCATGCGGGAACTGCTGCCCCATGATATGGGTCGGGAGCATCCCGTTGGGGAGCCTGCACCGGAGCCAGGAATCCAGGGCGGCAAGCCCCATTTCCTCTGCCTCTTTGTCCCCGGTCAGGATCGCATGCGCGAGCAGGTCGGTTCCCTGCCCGATCCCCTGCCCGGTCCAGCCCATTTCAAAGGCATAATAGGGGCGGTTGATCCACTCGCCGTCGACGAAGACCTTCCCCATCGAAAACCCTTGAAAGCCGTTTTCACCGCCGCGGAACATCGTTTTGATGTACTCCACTCCGAGATCCCACAGCTCCTGGTTGGAATACCAGGGGGCGAGATATTTATGATTCATCTTCCAGGACACCGACATCAATCTATGCCAAGCCTGGCGCGGCCTTTCCACCGGCGCCAAAACCAGAATCACGGCAAAGACGCTCCGGGGCTCTATTGTCTCGCTGTAAGGCCCGCCCATTGCTGGGGGAACAAAAAGCTCGCTCACGTTTTCATCCTTGTATGCGGGCGGGCGGACGTCCGGCCTTCCCTGCCTTTTTTCCCGGACGCGCGGCCCTTCGGCAAGCGGCCAATAATAGGTGTGTACCGTCTGCGTTTCCTTCGGCAGGATCGAAACGGAAGCGTCCTTCTGGTCGGAGGGCAGGAACATCCCTGCCGACACGCCGTTCCCTTCAGTGTAAACGGCGCCCGGGGCAGCCATCCGCCACCAGGCAATTTTACGAACCTCCCCCGTTACCGGATCGACGCAGCCCACCGGATAGTGCGGCTCGTCGGTCTTTTCATGGCGCTCGATCTTCTCGAACTGGCCGTGCGCTACAATATCCTTGTTGCTGTTCTGGTTGTACATCAGCCCCGGCATCATCTGGTATTCCATCGGGTATTCCGCAACAAAGGACATCTCCATCTGCACAGTCGGTTCCGCCGTTTTGCGCTCCCAGCGGTAAACGCCGTCTCCCAGTTCGATCAAGTGATCGGTGCAGCCTTCACACGAAAGGGCATTTCCCACCAGCACGCCGTCAAGATAAAAAGCCGTCCCTTTTTCTGTTTTTTGGAAAGTAAACATCTGCAAGCTCCTTTTCATTTGTTTTAATTCTATACTATTTGTATAAAATATATAATTTATCCATCGATTATACTGCGATTTATTGTAAAGAAAGGGCATTTCAACCACGGCTGAAGATATCGCCGCCTGCACAATCATCGGCTACAATCAGCGGAAAC
>JAAWBP010000151.1 GCA_022792755.1 Oscillospiraceae bacterium
CTCGACCTTTTCCCAGCTCGTGATCCGCTCGGAGCCCTTGATGACGACCTTTTCCCCTTCCGCCGCCTGATAGGTGATCCGGCTGATATTGCTTTCACCGCCGTTTTTCGGCTTGACCCACTCGCGGTATTCGCCTTCGTGGACGACGACGGTATCCCCCGCCTTCGCCAGATCAGCAGCCTTGGAGATGGTCAGGAAAGGGTGTTCCCTGGTGCCGTCCGCGTAATCGCAGCCGGTTTTTGCAACGTGGTATTCTCTGCTCATTTTGAAACCTCCAGCCTTTTTGTTTATTTTATTTGAGGGATGCCGCCGCTGAAATCCGGCCAGCAGACGGCCTGTTTTGGGGAATTTCTTTCGATTCAGCCGGAAGGCTTTTTTGGCGCAGCCGGCGGATCGATTTATACAGATACTACCTCAAAAGCCAAAAATTTTCAAGGCGTTTTTCTTTACTTTTTAGCAGAATTTTTCACTTCCCCTTTTCCCCTGAACACATGGTACCTATCGGCGCCTATACGAGTGCGGACTGGGCAGACGCGATCCATAAATTTTGTGGATAATAGTGACAATGATATCCCGCGAGGTGTCTTTACCGGCTTCATTTTATTTCGTTTTGCTTCCCTCTCAGGACTGCTGCCCCAAAATTGGTAAAACCTTCGTGTGCGAATTGGCTGGTCTGGCCACAGACCGCGCCGGGCGACCCCGGCTGGACAATTCGCGCACAAAAGTGATTCAGGCTTTAAGGCTTGTGTCCCGCGGGGTACGCCGTATTTATTTTATTCTGCTCGCCTCGCAGGACAAAAGCCTATCAACCGGCAAAACATTTGGGTGCGTATTGTCCAGTCTGACAGCTTCCGAAATAAAAAACGCGGACGGGTGAACCCGTCCGCAACGAGGCAATCAATTTCAGTGCTTTCTATGCCCGCCGCTTCCTGCAGCCATAGCAGACTGTCAGGCAGCCAGCTGTGCCAAACTGACCACCAGCGGCATGGTGGCGATCGACAAAAGGGTCGAGAGCGACACCAGGTTGACCGAAAGCTCCACGTCCTGCCCAAACTTGGCGGAAAACATGGTCGCAGCGGCCGCAACCGGCGCACTCGCCGCAATGACGATCGAAATCAGCAGGACGTCCCTCACACCGCAGAGCAGGAGTCCCCCGAGGGTGAGGAGCGGGACGACGATCAGCCGGAGAAAGAGGCTCCAGTAAACCTTTCCATCCTTCAGCGCGGAGAGCAGGCGGGCGTCCGCCAGATAGAAGCCGACGATCACCATCGGCAGCGGTGTGTTCAGCGCGGCAAGGTGCCCGACCGGAACCGCCAGCACCTCCGGGAGGGTGATCGACCCCAAAAAGAAGGCGAGCCCTACCGCAATCGACAGCAGCCCCGGATTCAAAAGCAGCTTTTTCGGGGAAATGTTCCCTTTATCCCCGCTCATCGAGACCAGCCCGTAGCTCCAGAGAACCATGTTGAAGACCGCGATATAAGCGGCGCCGTAGAAAACGCCGTCCTCCCCAAGCAGGGCCTGCTGGAGCGGGAGCGCCATAAAACCCGCGTTCGAAAAGACCACCGAAAAACGGAGCACCTTCTCCCGTGCCCGGTTCCGGTCGCGGAGGGTCAGATGCGCGAGGAGGATCCCCAGCATATGGGCTGCGACGGCGGCGGCAGCCGCGATCCCGAGCCCCGCGAGCATCCCCGGGTCAAAGGGGCGTTGGAACGACTGGACGATGACGCAGGGGACGACGATCGTCAGGACAAAGTTGGTGAACCCTTTGGCCGCGCTCTCCTGAAACAGCTTCCCCTTTCCGCAGATGAACCCCACGGCCACCAATACAAATAAAATCAGCACCTGCTGTGCTACTTCTAAAAAACTCTCTGCCAATGAATTACACTCCCACCCAGATCACGGGGGGCCTTCCCCGTCCTGCGATTTTTCAGCGGAAGGCCCTCATCCTTTTGTATTCACACGATGATAAAGAAAATTGCCATACCTTGAAATTGTACCGCATTCCCGTCCCACATGCAATCCTTTCCTTTGTTTTTGTCCGCTGAATCGCAAACCGCTTTTTGCAGCCCGGACAATGGGTGAAAATTTTAACCATCTTTTCTCTTCTCCCCTACAGGGGTTGACAAAAGTATACCGTTGCAGTATTCTATAGATACCCCATAGGGGTATAAGGTATTTTAAGAATCCTTTTGCATAGAATGAGGAGGAAGCAGTATGGTCAACAAACACCAATACAACGAAGCGGTTCTCTCCCGCCTTTCCAGAATCGAAGGACAGATCCGGGGGATCAAGACAATGGTCGAGAACGGTCGGGAATGTGAGGACATCTTTATGCAGATTTCGGCGGTCGGTTCCGCGATTACCAACGTCTCCCTCCTGATTGTGGAGGATCACATCGAGCACTGCGTCCGTTCCGGGATCGAATCCGGGGACGTGCAGGACACCCTTGAAAACCTGGTCGACATCTTCAAACAGTTTTCCAAGCTGAAGTAACCCAATAATAGGCAGGAGGCGATTTTTATGAACAACGACAGGCAATTCAATCGAGACAGTCATGAAGACGTGCCCTCTGGGCAGCCCCTTTCCGCCGGTTCTAAGCCATCCGGATGCGGCGGGGAATGCGCGGGATGCGCAGGTTGTGGCGGTTCCCTCTACCCGCCTTTCAACCCGTTCGAAGAGATTGAAAAAACGGGGGATCCTCAAAAAAAGAAGCGCGGTTCGGCCAGAAAAGAAAAGCGCGGGCGCCGCTGTGAAGAAGGATGCTGCCACGAACACGATCATTTCCACGGCGGGGAAGACAGCTGCGGCTGCGGGCACGACCACGAGCACGGAAGCGAGGCCGGCTGGAAGCTGATGTCCCTTCGGCTGATCCTCTCCCTGGCGCTCCTTCTCTGCGCCAAGCTGATCCCGATGCAGTTCTGGCTCTCCCTTTCCCTCTTCATCCTCTCTTATCTGACCGCCGGGGCTGACGTTTTATGGAGAGCGCTCCGAAACATCCTGCGCGGGAAGCTCTTCGACGAAAACTTCTTAATGGCGATCGCCACCGTGGGCGCCTTCGGGATCGGCGACTACGCCGAAGGGATCGCCGTCATGCTCTTTTACCAGTTCGGCGAGATGCTCCAAGACCTCGCCGTCAGCCGCTCCCGCCGCTCCATCACAGCGCTGATGGACATCCGGCCCGATTTCGCCCGGAAGCGGGAAAACGGGGTGCTCGTCACCTGCAAGCCGGAGTCGGTCGCTTTGGACGAGGTGATCGTCGTCAACCCCGGCGAACGGATCCCGCTCGACGGGGTGGTCGTCAAAGGCAGCTCCTTCCTCGACACCTCCGCACTGACCGGGGAGTCCGCCCCACGTGCGGTTTTTGAGGAAAGCGAAGTCCTTTCCGGCTCCATCAACCAAAATGCCACCCTGGAAATCCGGGTGACAAAGGTCTTTCACGATTCCACCGTTTCAAAGATTCTGGAGCTCACCCAAAACGCATCCTCCCGCAAGGCGAACACCGAAAAGTTCATCACCCGGTTCGCCCGGATCTACACCCCCATCGTCGTGCTCTGCGCCCTTCTCACCGCAGTTCTCCCCCCTGCTTTTCTCGGTTGGGAGACCTTCGGCGACTGGCTCTACCGCGCCCTGATCTTCTTGGTCATCTCCTGCCCCTGTGCGCTGGTCGTCTCGATCCCGCTCGGATTTTTCGGCGGGATCGGCGGGGCCTCCAAGCGGGGGATCCTGATCAAGGGGAGCAATTACCTGGAAGGGCTCTGCCGGGCTTCCACCGTTGTCCTGGATAAAACCGGAACCCTGACCCGGGGGGAGTTTTCCGTACAGGCCCTTTTCCCGGCGGACGGGGTCACAGAAGACGGCCTGCTGGAAGCGGCGGCCTTTGCTGAGGCGCGGTCTTCCCACCCGATCGCAAGGTCGGTTCTCGCCCGGTACGGGAAGGCGCCGGATGACGCCCGGATCGCCCAAAGCGAAGAAAGCGCGGGCTTCGGTACTACGGTCCGGCTGAAAGACGGCACCGTCCTCCTCGCCGGAAGCGGAAAGCTGATGGAGCAAAACGGCATCTCCGCCGAAAAGCAGCCTGCCGCCGCAGGGACAACCGTCTATGTCGCCAGAAACGGCGCGTACCTTGGATGCATCCTGATTGCCGACACCCTCAAGCCCACCTCCAAAGAGGCGGTGCGCCGCCTGCGGGGGGCCGGGGTCAAAAGGGTCGTCATGCTGACCGGCGACGCCCCTGCCGCCGCAGAGAAGATTGCGGCTGAAGCCGGGGTCGACGATTGGCGGGCAAACCTGCTCCCGCAGGATAAAGTCGCCGCCGTCGACGAGCTGCTGGAGCAGCAATCCCCCAGCGAAAGGCTGCTCTTTGTCGGGGACGGGATCAACGACGCCCCGGTCATCGCCCGGGCGGACATCGGGGCCGCAATGGGCGGAATCGGTTCTGACGCCGCTATTGAAGCGGCCGACGTCGTGCTGATGACCGACGACCTGGCAAAGCTCCCCCTCGCCGTCCGCATCGCGCGGAAAACCCGGCGGATCATCACGCAGAATATCGTTTTCGCCCTGGGAGTCAAGGTACTGGTTCTCCTGCTCAGCCTCTTCGGGATCACCTCGATGTGGATTGCGATCTTCGCCGACGTCGGCGTGGCCCTTTTGGCCATCCTCAACGCACTGCGCGCCATGCGGATCAAAGAAAACTGACATAGCATCCAAACAGCCCCGGCTGGGCAAAAGTCCAGCCGGGGCTGTTTTCAGTTCCTATGATATCAAGCGGAAAGGCATACTCCGCCCACCGCTCATTCCTCTTTCTCAGGCTTCTCGGGCGGGAGATAGCGGATCAAGTCCGAAATATTGCACTCCAAAACACAGCATATCCTGGCGAGCACGCCGAGATCCGGCCGTTGGATTTCATTTTTGCAGTACGCCTGCAGCTGTGTGTACTGGAGCTCCGCCGCTCTGGAAAGGCGGCTCTTACTGATGCTGTGCTGCGACAGGTACTCGTCCAGAACAATTTCACATCTGCCCCAGTCGGTTATATAGGTCAGCATGGCACTCTCCCGCTTCAATTATTTAATTTCAGTATAAATAATTGAAAGGGGCTTACCAATCTGTAGTTATATGCGTGCTGTTATTTGCAGGTAGGCTGTCTGCCGCGTTTTTTGAGAGGGAAATCACAGGTCGTCAAGCCGATAAAATTTAACCGGCTGTAAACAAAAAGGTCATATATGGGCATCTTTTAAAAAAGACTATGATACCCTCGGTTGACAAGGGCAGACATGGTTTTGCAGGACGGGAAGC
>JAAWBP010000152.1 GCA_022792755.1 Oscillospiraceae bacterium
ACCCTTTTTGATGAAGACCGGGTGGTGATCTCCTCGTTGTTTTACACCCCCGCGCAGGGGGATATCGTGGTGATCAACCAGCCCAACGAGTTCAACGAGCCGATCATCAAAAGGATCATCGCGCTGGAAAACCAGACGGTGGGGATCAACTTTGAGACCGGGGAGGTCAGCGTAGACGGCGTGGTGCTGAGCGAGCCGTATATTTCGACCCCCACGACGGTCGACGAAGGGGTTTCCTTCCCGGTCACCGTCCCGGCGGGCAAGGTCTTTGTGCTGGGGGACAACCGCCAGAATTCGACCGACAGCCGGAGCGAGATGATCGGCATGATCGACACCCGGTATATCCTGGGAAAGGCCTTTTTCCGGATCTTCCCCTTCGATAAAATCGGGATGCTCTCTTAAAGAAAACGGAGGAAATCGAAACGATGATAGAAGCGCCGTCGATCCAGTGGTTCCCCGGCCATATGGCCAAGACGAGGCGGCTGATCCAGCAGAATTTGAAGCTGGTGGATCTGGTCGTCGAGCTTGCCGACGCAAGAATCCCGGTCAGCAGCCGGAACCCGGAGCTCGACCGGTGGATCGAGCGGAAGCCGCGGATCCTTCTTTTGAATAAGAGCAGCCTGGCGGACGAACGGGTCACCCAGAGCTGGTGCGCGTATTTTAAAAGCCGCGGGATTCCCGCGCTCGCTGTCGACAGTGTGAGCGGGCGGGGGTTCAAAGGGTTTGTCCCCCTTGTCCGGGAGGAGCTTTCCGAGCTGTTGAAACGACGGGAGGCAAAGGGGATGGCCGGCCGTCCGGTGCGGCTGATGATCGTCGGGATTCCCAATGTGGGGAAATCTTCCTTTATCAATAAAATCGCCGGGGGAAAGTACGCCAGGGTGGAGGACCGCCCTGGCGTCACCCGGACAAAGCAGTGGATTTCCTTCGGCGGCGATCTGGAATTGATGGACATGCCCGGCGTCCTCTGGCCCAAATTCGACGATAAAACGGTCGGCGAACATCTGGCCTTTACAGGGGCGGTCAAGGACGATGTAGTGGATATCGAATTATTGGCCATGCGGTTATTGCAGCTGCTGGCGGCGGAATACCCTGCGGTGCTTCCGGAGCGGTACGGGATAGTGGTTCCGAAAGAACCCGACGGATATGAACTCCTCTGCGCTGTGGGAAAGAAGCGGGGGATGCTCGTTTCAGGCGGGGGGGTCAACACTGAGCGGGCGGCTATCACCGTCCTGGATGAATTCCGGGCGGGAAAGCTCGGGCGGATCACCCTGGAAAAGCCGCCGGCAAAGAGGTGAGCGGATGGACCTATTTGAGTATGACCGCAGTTTGAATGTAAAGCTTCTCTGCGGTGTGGACGAGGCGGGGAGGGGCCCTTTGGCGGGCGATGTATACGCCGCCGCGGTCATCCTGCCGGAGGATGCACAGCTGCCTGGCCTCAACGACAGTAAGAAGCTCTCGGAAAAAAAGCGGGAAGCCCTTTACGACCAGATCATTGAGCAGGCGGTGAGCTGGAGCGTGGCAGCGGCCACCCCGGAGGAGATCGACCGGCTGAATATTTTGAACGCCACCTTCCTCGCCATGCAGCGGGCGGTAGACGGCCTTTCGGTCACGCCGGATTATCTGCTGATCGACGGAAACCGCCGCCCGCCGACCCTCCGCCAGCCGTGCAGCTGCGTGGTCAAGGGGGACGGAACCTCGGCGTCGATCGCGGCGGCGTCGATCCTCGCGAAGGTATCCCGGGACCGGTACATGAAAAAGCTTGCGGAGGAATACCCCGCCTATCGGTTCGAAAAGCACAAGGGCTATGGAACCAAGGAGCATTATGAGGCCCTTGCCGTATATGGGATTTCCCCGGTTCACCGAAAAAGCTTTTTGAAAAACCTCAGCCGGCTGGAGCCCTCCAATTCCCATCTGGAAGGGGTCGCGGGCGAACGGGCTGCTGCGGAATTTTTAAAGGGGCGGGGTTATGAGATCGTCGCGCGGAATTACCGTTCTCTTTATGGGGAAATCGACTTGGTTGCACAAAACGGGGAGGTTTTGGCCTTCGTAGAGGTCAAGACCCGGAGGGTGAATTCGATGGCGGCGCCCGCGGCCTCCGTCACCCCTGCCAAGCAGAAAAAGATCATCCAGACGGCGCTGATGTTTTTGTCGGAGCACGGGATGCCGCTCCAGCCGCGGTTCGACGTGGCGGAGGTAATCTGGGACGGGAGTATTCGGGAAATCCGCCTGATTGAAAATGCCTTTACCACAGAGGGGATAGGATTTGCCTTTTAACGGCAAAAAACGGTTGTATCACCCTCTCAATCTGTGTTAAAATAACTTGGAGTCAATTTTCTCCGTCTTTCGGGGGCGGACTTGCAGGACAGCGCATTTTTGAAGTTACATCCAATCCAATGAGATAGGAGCGTCTATATGAATTATAAAAGCACCAGAAACAGTGCGGAACTGGTCTCCTCCGCAGAGGCGATCGCACGGGGGATTTCCAAAGACGGCGGACTATTCGTCCCGGAGGAAATCCCGCAGATGACCCTTGAGGAGATCGGGGAGTTAATCGAGGAGTCTTACGTCCAGCGGGCGGAGATCATCCTGTCGAAATTCCTGACCGATTTCACGGCGGATGAACTGGGTTACTGCGTCCGCGGCGCTTATACAGAGGAAAAATTCGACAGCAGCAAGATTGCGGAGCTCGCAAAATTCGGGGAAAACGCCTATCTTTTGGAGCTTTGGCACGGGCCGACCTGCGCCTTCAAGGACATGGCGCTCCAGCTCCTGCCCTATCTTTTGACGGTTTCGGTCCGAAAGACGGTGGCGGACAAAGAGGTGGTCATCCTGGTGGCGACCTCCGGGGATACGGGGAAAGCGGCTTTGGAGGGGTTCAAGGATGTGCCCGGCACCCGGATCCTGGTCTTTTACCCTGAAAACGGCGTCAGCCCGATGCAGAAGCTCCAGATGACGACCCAGGAGGGCGGCAATGTCGGCGTCTGCGCAGTCAAGGGGAATTTCGACGACGCCCAGACTGCGGTCAAGGCGATCTTCACCGATGAGAAGATCAGACAGCAGCTCGCAGACCGCGGGATGATGTTCTCCAGCGCCAACTCGATCAACTGGGGGCGCCTGGTTCCGCAGATCGTCTACTATATCTCCGCCTACTGCGACCTCCTCGCAAACGGGGAGATCGAGCTGGGTGAAAAGATCAACATCGTCGTTCCGACTGGGAATTTCGGCAACATCCTTGCGGCCTATTACGCAAAACAGATGGGGCTTCCGGTGGGCAGGCTGATCTGCGCCTCCAACCAGAACAATATCCTGACCGACTTCATCAACACCGGTGTATATGACCGGAACCGGGACTTTTACACCACGTCCTCGCCCTCGATGGATATCCTAATCTCCAGCAACCTGGAACGGCTCCTCTATCTCCTCTGCGGCTGTGACGATGCCCAGGTCCGCCGGTGGTATGCCGAGCTGAAGGAAACCGGGAAATTCACCGTTTCGGATGAAGTCAGGGAAAAGATACAGGCCGAGTTCAGCGCCGGCTTTTGCGGCGAGGAGGAGACCCTGCAAACCATCCGCGATACCTTTGAACAGTACTCCTACACCTGCGATCCGCACACGGCGGTCGCGGTTAAGGTTTACGAGGATTATAAAAAGGCTTCCGGCGACCAGGCCAAAACCCTGATCGCTTCGACCGCCAGCCCCTATAAATTCACCAACGCTGTTCTCCAGGCAATTTCGCCCGAGACCAACCCCACCGACGACTTCGACGATATCCGGCTGCTCGGCCTGTTGACAGGCACCTCGGCGCCGCAGGAGATCAGCGGGCTCGACGGCAAGGAAATCCGCTTTACACGAAGTGCAGCGGTCGATGAGATGCCGCAGGTGGTGCGGGAACTGCTCAGCCTGTAATTCGATATGTAGGGTTCACCATGCGGATTCTGCGCGGTGAACCCTGTCCTTGAAAGGGGCGCAAGGCTACCGCTGTTTTACAAAGCTCTGGCAGATAGTGTCGGAGCAGCAGGAAGCGGCCTGCGGGCCGACTTTGATTTCCTTTGCGGTGCAGCAGCAGTCATGGTTGTTGTGGATGCAGTTTTCAACGTCGCATTTTACATGGCTGATGGTTTTTTTATTCTTACCGTAATCGGACATGGAAACATTCCTCCTTTTGTTTGTTGGAATACTTTCGTGTTCCGGGGTTATTATTCCCGCGGCCGCGGCCGTTTATGTCGGCCTCTCAGATGGTAAAAGGAGGAGTGCGGTGAACTTATATGCGATTGCGGATCCGCATCTTTCCTTTGGTGTGGACAAGCCGATGGATGTTTTCAGCGGCTGGGAGGATTATGTGGAGCGGTTCGAGGCCAACTGGCAGGAGATGGTTGCGCCGGAAGATATGGTCATCCTCGCGGGAGACATCTCGTGGGGGATCAATTTTGAAGAGGCGCGGCCGGATTTTGCCTTCCTGCACCGGCTCAACGGAACCAAGATCCTCTTAAAAGGCAACCACGACCTGTGGTTTTCCACCAAAACGAAGGTGGAAAATTTTTTAGAAGAAAACGGATTTGATTCCATTAAAATCCTGTTTAACAATTATATTCCGTTTGGTGAATACGGAATTTGCGGAACCCGCGGCTGGATCAACGAGCCGGGCGAGCCGCAGAACCTCAAGATTATCCTGCGGGAAGCAGGAAGGCTGGAGCGGTCGCTCAAAATGGCGGCGGATGCCGGGAAGGAGCCGATCGTCTTCCTGCATTATCCGCCTGTTTCCCTGAAAGCGGACTGCCGGGAAATTTTGGAGGTTCTCCGCCGCTTCGACGTGAAACAGGTTTATTACGGGCATCTGCACGGCATGGCGCACCGATATGCGGTCACAGGCAGCTGGGAAGGGATTTTTTATCGATTGATTTCTTGTGATTTCACCCAATTTCGCCCGGTAAAAGTGGCGGAAATTGGCAATAAGTAAAAACCTACAAATAAGTGTAGCCACCGAAAAAACTTTGTGGTATAATAACAAAGTTAAAAAAGTATAAATTTCAGGAGGACACAACATGTTAGTCGCCAAAAATTCTGTTGAAACAAATAAGTATGAATTGGAAATTAAGGTAGACGCCGCTGGCTTTGAGGCAGCGCTTCAAAAGGCGTATTTGCAGAATAAAAATAAAATTCAGGTTCCGGGCTTCCGCAAAGGCAAAGCGCCCCGCAAGCTGATCGAGAAGATGTACGGTGTCGAGGTGTTCTACGAGGATGCGATCAACGCCTCCTATCCGGAGGCGCTGGAAGAGGCGGTCAAGGAAGCGGAGCTCGAGCTGGTCGACCGGCCGGAAGTCGAGGTGACTGCGGTCAACAAAGAGGACGGCTATACCTTCAAGGCCACCTGTATTGTAAAGCCTGAGGTGGAAATTTCTGATTACAAAGGAATAAAAGTGACCAAAACGGTCAATCCTGTGGACGACGCGGAGATCGCTGCTGAAATCGACCGGATGCGGGACAGAAATGCGCGCACCATTACGGTAGAGGGCAGAGCGGCGGAGATGGGAGACACGGTTGTTTTCGATTTCGACGGTTCTCTTGACGGCGTTCCGTTTGAGGGCGGCAAGGCGGAGGATTTCAGCCTGGAGCTCGGCTCCGGCCAGTTTATCCCCGGCTTTGAGGAGCAGATGGTCGGCCACAACACTGGCGAGGAATTCGAGGTCAACGTCACGTTCCCGGAGAATTACCATGCGGAAGAGCTCAAAGGGAAACCGGCGGTCTTCAAAATCAATCTGCACGAGATCAAAGGCAAAGAGCTGCCTGAGCTGGACGATGAGTTTGCAAAGGATGTCAGCGAGTTCGACACCCTTGACGAGCTCAAGGCTGACCTTAAGGCTAAGGCGGAGGAGCGAAACAAGAAGGCGGCTGACGAGCAGGTTGAAAACGACCTGGTTGACGCCGTGGTTGCCAACATGAAGGCTGAAATCCCGGAGGTGATGTTTGAAAACCGCACCCAGGAGTCGGTCAATGAGTTTGCATACCGTTTGCAGTCCCAGGGGATGAGCCTTGACCTTTATCTACAGTACAGTGGAATGACTGTCGACGCGCTGAAGGAGTCCTTCCGTGCCCAGGCGGAGAAGCAGGTTAAGATCCGTCTGGCTCTTGAGAAGATCGTGGAGCTCGAGAAGATTGAACCGTCCGAAGAAGATCTAAATGAGCAGTATCAGAAGATGGCGGAGCAGTACAATATGGAAGCCGACAAGCTCAAGGAGATTGTGCCTGCCGACGATATTTCCAAAGACCTTGCGATGAACAAAGCGATCGACCTCATCCGCGATTCTGCGGTGATCTCTGAGAAGAAGGCTTCTGCTAAGAAAGCAGCCCCGAAAAAAACGGCTGCCAAGAAAGCGGCGGCTGAGGAAACTGCCGAGGGTGAGAAAGCGGCGAAGGCGCCGGCAAAGAAACCGGCTGCGAAAAAATCCGCTGCGAAGAAAACAGAGAGCGTGTCGGAAGAAAAAACAGAGGATGCCGAATAACAGGCCCTCTGAGGAAGCTTTAAAAGCGCACGGCGAAATGATATGGAAAGGAACGATACAGGCGAAATCGGCGGCATCTGTATCGCATGGTGATGATGATGAGTTTAGTGCCATATGTAGTTGAACAGACAAACCGCGGCGAGCGTTCGTACGATATTTTTTCCAGGCTTCTCAACGACAGGATCGTCATGCTGTCCGACGAGGTAAATGATACGACCGCCAGCCTTGTCGTAGCGCAGCTCCTCTATCTCGAGGGGCAGGATCCGGAGAAGGACATCAACCTTTACATCAACAGCCCCGGCGGGTCGATCACCGCTGGGATGGCGATTTACGACACGATGAATTATATCAAGTGCGACGTCTCCACCATTTGCATTGGTATGGCGGCGTCGATGGGGGCGTTCCTGCTTTCGAGCGGCGCGAAGGGCAAACGGCTTGCCCTCCCCAATGCGGAGATTATGATCCACCAGCCGCTCGGCGGGATGCAGGGCCAGGCGACCGATATGCAGATCCACGCCCAGCGGATCATCCGAATCAAGGAGAAGCTCAACCGGATCCTCGCTGAAAACACCGGAAAGCCGCTGGAGATTATCCAGCGCGACACCGAGCGCGACAATTTTATGTATGCGGAAGAGGCAAAGGAGTACGGCTTGGTCGACAAGGTTCTCCTCCATCGGTAAAATAGATTAAAAGGCTACCTCCTTCGAGCGATCGGGGGAGGTGTCTGTTGGTTTAGCGTGAAAAATCAAAGGAAAGGAACGATACCGGGCACAGAAGGGAACCCCTTTTGTGTGGAGCCTGTATCACATGGTGACTGATATGGCGGGATTCGAGGAATCTAAACTGCCGCGCTGCAGCTTCTGCGGGAAGGCCGAATTTCAGGTAAACCGCCTCCTTTATGGAAACGGTGCGTTTATCTGCGATGAGTGTGTCTCGATCTGCTACCAAATGCTGATCGACGACGGGCTCGTGAAAGCGGCTCCGTTGGGCGGCGGCAATACTTCTTTTCGTCCGGAGGACGTCATGCTTTTGAAGCCGCAGGAGATCAAAGCGGTCTTGGATGAGTATGTCATCGGGCAGGACGAGGCGAAGATTGCGCTGGCGGTTTCGGTTTACAATCATTATAAAAGGATTTATTATGCGGGGGATGCAGACGTGGAGCTGCAAAAGAGCAACGTCCTCCTTTTGGGGCCGACCGGTGTGGGCAAGACGATGCTCGCCCAAACCCTTGCAAAGCTTTTGAATGTGCCGTTTGCCATCGCGGATGCGACAACGCTGACCGAAGCCGGATATGTCGGCGAGGATGTGGAAAATGTCCTTCTGCGGCTGATCCAGGCGGCGGACTACGATGTGGAGGCGGCGGAGCGCGGCATCATCTACATCGACGAGATCGACAAAATCTCCCGAAAGAGCGAAAATACCTCCATCACCCGGGACGTCAGCGGGGAAGGGGTGCAGCAGGCGCTGCTGAAAATCGTCGAGGGGACGGTGTCCAATGTGCCGCCTCAGGGCGGGCGGAAGCATCCGCAGCAGGAGTTTATCCAGATCGACACCAAGAATATCCTCTTTATCTGCGGCGGGGCGTTTGACGGGATCGAGAAGGTTGTCCAGAAGCGGATGGGTTCTTCCTCTCTCGGCTTCGAGGCTAAAATCAAGGACAAGGCCGACGAGGAGACCGCGCATCTCATGCGCCATGTCACACCGCATGATCTGGTGCGGTTTGGGCTGATCCCCGAGCTGGTCGGCCGTCTGCCGGTCATCACGACCTTGTCGGAGCTCGATGAGGGCGCTTTGGTTCGGATCCTCACCGAGCCGAAAAACGCGATGGTAAAACAGTATCAGTCCTTGTTCACAATGGATGGGATTGAGTTGGAGTTTACCCCTGACGCGCTCGCTGCAATCGCCAAAAAGACACTGGAGCGCAAAACGGGGGCCCGGGGCTTGCGCGGCGTGATGGAAGGGATCCTTTCGAAGCTGATGTTCGATGCGCCGAGTGATGACACGCTCTGCAAGGTCGTGATCACCGCCGCCTGCGTCGAGGGGACAGGAGAACCAGATCTGGTCCGCGGGGAAAAGCGGAAGCCTTTAAAATCCGAGCCTGCTAAGGGGCTTCCGGCCTCCAAACGGGAACAGCGGAAAAAATCGGGTTGATCGAGGCCTGTCGGAATCATATTCATAATAAAAGCGGGGAAGCTCCGGAATGGATGGAGCCTCCCCGCTTTCTCTATGAAAGGAGCATTTCAAATTCGAATTCGTGCAGGATGGGGATCCCGTCATTACCCAGCGGAGTAACTCCGCCGAATTTCAGGCGTTTGGCGGGCTCGAAGCCGCCGATGTGGACATCCTTGAGGGAAAAGCCGCGCCGGAGATAAAACCGGATGGCATGGGCGTTGTCATTGGTCGTGACCAGCCAGACCCGCCGGATTCCCATAGTCCGGGCGTCCTTCAGCATCACATCGATCAAGGAGGTTGCTGTTCCTTGGTTTTCCTTCAGGCTGAACAGGATGGCGATCTCGCATTCACCTTGCTCCGCTCGGTACAAAAGCGCACCCAGCAGGCTTCCATCCTCCTCGGCAATCAATCCCGGGAGCGTGCTGGAATCAAAGACGTTTCCCCGCGAGACGATCATGGGGCCCAGCCATTCTTCTTTGATATGTCGGTCGACCTGTTCACGGAACCGGTCGTCTAAGCGACTGATCTCCATATTGCCTCCTGCTTTCGGCTGAATATTCTAAATATATGAAAACGGCCGGCCCCAAGTCAATCAGTCACATCAAAGCCTTCCAGCAACTCGCCGAAAGCGTCTTTGTTGCCGATCCCCACCGCGAGGATAGTGCGGTAGAGCAGATCGACCCGTTTCTCAAAGTTGCGCTTGATGATTTCAGCCTGCGTTTCGTTGTTCGCGTACATCGTCAGCTTCATCAAGTCGCTCCCGACGTCCAAAATCCGGCATTCGACGAGGTAGCCGTCTTCCACATGCTTTAGGGAGATGTCCACGTTCTTTTTCCGCTCGAGCCGGGTCAGGAGCTGGAGGGCAACCGCTACCACTTTGTCCTTGAGGGAGCGGGGCAAGCTGGATTGGAGTTTATGGGAACTGTCCAACCCGAGCGGCGTGATTTTGTATTTCTTTTCGCTGCCCTGTTCTACTTCTTCAATGTGGCCCGTTTCCAGCAGCCCTTTGAGGGCGGAGGTGTAGGAAAAATAATTGACCAGCCCCTCGCTTTGAAAAACAAAGTTCAGCTGATCCGGGGTGAGCGGTTCAGAGATCGAAGAAAGCAGGTAGCAGACCAGCAGCTTGATTTCGTATGGATCGACCAGCCCGCCCGGTTCGATCCCCGCAAAATATTGTTCAAAATCCAAAGGAAATCCCTCCGTTTTTTAATTGATTATCAATCGGTGCTGTTACCCTCGATTGACAAAGGCAGGGTACCCCTGCGAGCCTGTGTCCAGGCCGGACAATGCGCACACCAACGTTTTGTCGATTTTTGGGTAATAGACCTGCGAGGCGTGTTATACAAGACATGCAGCTCGCGGAGACTTATAGGTTTTGCACTGCTTGTGGATCGCGTATTGACAGCAGGGGCACTCCGCTGCGCCAAGGCCTATAAACTTTTCGTCCGCCTTTTTGAAAAGGCGGCGGGGTACCGGGGCAGCGCCCTGGTTCGCCCTCCGCAGAGGGCGAAACCCTTTCCGCCACAGAGCGCAGGAGAGGCGTAAAACGTCCCGCCGGGGGTTCTCCATGCGGCTCCAGCCGCAAATTAGTAGAAAGGTAGAAAGTATGATACCATGAAGCCGAAACGGTATCATCGTCTCGTTCAAGGGATGTATAATAGCCGCTTTGCGGCTATTATTACGACCAAGGGGAGCAACAAGGTTCTCTCAGGCGCCGGAAGCTTTGCTTCCGCTTGCGCCGTGAGGTTCTTATTACGAGTGTCAGCGAGTAATAAGGTTCTGGGGTACCCGTTCAAAATCTCTGATTTCGTTAACGAGTCGAGTTCTTGGCTATGAGAGGTATAATAGCTATTTTATAACTATTATACCGTGCTTCCAGTTGTTTTTCAAGAAAAGAGAGCCTGAAAGCAGGGATAAAAGGACGTTATATGGCATCTGACTGCCGACGGGAAAAAATTTTTTTGGATTTTATAAAAATTTCGATTGACATTTTGGAAAACGGCGGCTATAATAATAGCAGAAAAACCGTTGAGTAAGAAGAGTAAGCTTTAAAACGTGCTTTCAGAGAGCCGCTGATGGTGGAAAAGCGGCAGTAACTTTTTAGCTGAATGGACTTATGAGGGCAGGACGAACGGCTGTATGGCTCAGTAGTGTCTGACGGGAACTTCACCCGTTATCAAGGAAGCGTACATGGTTGTGTGCGGAGTGAGTGGGCACGTTTGTGTCAATTAGGGTGGTACCGCAGAAGTGTGAGCTTTTGTCCCAGTGTGAACTGAGACGAAGGCTTTTTTTATTGCTTTTGTCCCTAGACCTTTTAACGCCGGCAGGCGAATTTTACGGAAAGGCCTCTTGCAGAAAAGAGGAAAGGTGAACAAAATGAAAGTTCCGCACAGACTGTATTTGACCGAGGAGCAGATGCCCAAACAATGGTATAACCTTCGGGCCGATATGAAAGAACAGCCCGACCCGATCATCAACCCTGCAACGATGCAGCCCGCGACCGAGGAGGATCTCTATCCGGTGTTCTGCAAAAAGCTGGCCCATCAGGAGATGGACGCCGAAACCCGCTATGTCGACATTCCGGAGGAAATCCAGGAGATGTATAAGATTTACCGGCCGTCCCCCCTCTGCCGGGCTTATAACCTGGAAAAGGCGCTGGGCACCCCGGCGAAAATCTATTATAAGTTCGAGGGGAACAACACCTCGGGGAGCCACAAGCTAAATTCTGCGATCGCGCAGGCCTATTACGCAAAAGATCAGGGACTGACCAGCCTGACGACCGAAACTGGGGCGGGGCAGTGGGGAACCGCCCTCTCGGAAGCCTGCTCCTATTTCGGCCTCGACCTGACGGTCTTTATGGTAAAGGTGTCATATGAGCAGAAGCCCTTCCGCAAGGCTGTCATGCAGACCTTTGATGCAAACGTGATTGCGAGCCCCAGCAACACCACCAATGTCGGCCGCCAGATCCTGGCAAATGACCCGAACACCGGCGGCAGCCTCGGGTGTGCGATTTCAGAGGCGGTGGAAAAGGCTGTCTCCACCGAAGGATGCCGCTATGTCCTCGGTTCGGTTCTGAATCAGGTTCTTCTCCACCAGTCGATCATCGGCCTGGAGGCAAAGAAGGCGATGGAGATTTTGGGTGAGTACCCCGATCTCGTGATCGGCTGTGCGGGCGGTGGCTCCAACCTTGGCGGCCTGATTGCCCCCTTTATGCAGGATAAACTCACCGGCAAGGCAAGCCCTGAGATTATCGCGGTGGAGCCGGCTTCCTGCCCCTCCTTTACCCGCGGAAAATACGCCTACGACTTCTGCGACACCGGAAAGATCACCCCGATGGCCAAGATGTATACGCTGGGCAGCGGGTTCATCCCGTCCCCGAACCATGCAGGCGGCTTGCGGTACCACGGGATGTCCCCGATCCTCTCCAAGCTCTATCACGACGGCTATATGACCGCTGTCTCGGTGGAGCAGACCAAGGTGTTCGAGGCGGCGACCTTCTTTGCGAAGCATGAGACGATCCTGCCCGCGCCGGAGTCGGCCCACGCTATCCGCACCGCGATGGACGAGGCGATCAAGTGCCGTGAAACCGGGGAGGAGAAAACGATCCTCTTCGGCCTGACCGGAACCGGTTATTTCGACATGACCGCTTATACAGCCTTCCTGGAGGGGAAGATGAACGATTATATCCCGTCGGACGAGGATTTGCAGAAGGGCTTTGACAGCCTGCCGCAGGTTCCCGGCCGGTAAGAACAAGGACAAAAGGCGGCTGAATTCAGCCGCCTTTTTCTTTTAGGATAAGTTTTAAGCGGGGTTGAATCTAAAAATAAATTGACAAAAAATAAAAAAGCGCCTATAATTAAATCAAATGTTTTAAAACGAATGTTTTAAATAAAGGAGAGGTTTATGCCGCCGAAAGCAAAATTTACCAGAGCGGAAATCGTAGAAGCAGCCCTTGAGCTGGTAAAAACGGAAGGGATTTCTGCCTTGACCGCCCGCAGCCTGGGCGCAAAACTCGGCAGCTCCGCCCGGCCGGTCTTTACCGTGTTCCGAAGCATGGAGGAAATCCAGGATGCAATGATTATCGCTGCAAAGGAGCTTTATGCCGGATATATAGCAAGGGGGCTTGCCCAAACGCCCGCCTTTAAGGGGGTTGGGACGCAGTACATCCTTTTTGCGGCCGAGGAGCCAAAGCTGTTTCAACTTCTTTTTATGGCGGAGCAGGAGGATGTCCCCAGCCTGTCGGGGATACTGCCGCTGATTGATGACAGCTATGATCTGATCCTGCGTTCTGTCCGGGAAGGCTACGGCTTGAGTGAAACGGTTTCGAAGAAGCTTTACCGTCATCTGTGGATCTACACCCACGGCATCGCCTCCCTCTGCGCCACAAAGATGTGCCGCTTTACGGGGGAGGAAATCAACGAAATGATGACGGAGGTGTTCAAAAGCCTTTTGCAGACGTACGGAGCGGAAGGTTCTTCCAAGGAAGCGGATTGTTTGGATACAGTGGATGAAAGGGGCGATCGATAGGATGATCGAGGTAAAAGAGCTCACAAAATCCTACGGGAAGGGGGAGAGCGGCGTTCTGGCGCTGAAGGGCGTTTCGTTCGAAATCCGTGCGGGCAGCTTCACGGTGATTTTAGGGGCCTCCGGCTCAGGGAAATCCACCCTTCTGCATCTCCTGTCGGGGCTTGAACGTCCGGACAGCGGCGTGGTGATCTACAGCGGAAAAGAGGTCACCCGGCTTTCCGACCAGGCGCTGACCGAATTCCGGAAGGAAACGGTCGGATTTATCTTTCAGCAGTACTATCTCCTGCCCCATATGACGGTTGATAAGAATGTAAAAATGGGGGCGGACCTGGCGGGAAACAAAGATTACCGGGCGGTCATCGAAGCGGTAGGGCTGGGCGAAAAGCTGCAAAAATATCCGAGCGAGCTATCAGGCGGAGAACAGCAAAGGGTTTCTGTGGCGCGGGCCTTGGCCAAAAGGCCGAAGGTGCTTTTTCTGGACGAACCCACAGGCGCCCTGGATGAACAGACCGGGCGGCAGGTTTTGGACTATATCTGCAAGCTGCAAAGGGAATACGGCTTTACGATGGTAATGGTCACCCACAACCAGAATATCGCGGAAATGGCAGATACCGTGATCCGGATGAACAGCGGGGAACTGTCCGAAATCCACACCAACACGGCGACGAAAACCGCCTATGAGATCGGGTGGTGAGAGGGATGGTGATCGGAATAAAGAGCGCCGCCAAATTGATCGGCGTCTCGATTATCAGCTGCTGCATGATTCTGGTCTGCGCCCTGTTTTTAAACTACAACCTGGATCTTGCGGGCATCGTGGGGGAAATTACCCTTGAGCAAACGGCGGTCTATGACGCGATGGTCTCCAATTCGTGGGTGGTCATCCTGGTCAGCGGAGGCTGTATGCTCGCAACGTCGGTGGTGATGCTGCTGTTCTACATTAAGCATTACATTGACAGCCATAAAAAAGAGCTTGGGATTTTAAAGGCGATGGGGTATTCCAACCTGAAGATCGCATCGAAATTTTGGGTGTTCGGCGTCAGCGTCCTGATTGGCACCTCCGCAGGTTTCGGCGGGGCGGCCGCTTTGATGCCGGCCTTCTACCGGATGCAGAATCAGGACCATCTCCTGCCCGAAGTTCTCCTTCACTTCCACCCCTCGCTGATCCTGTTGCTGGTGGTGCCGGCGGGCCTTTTTGCCCTTCTCTCCATCCTCTACGCCTGTTTCCGGCTGAAGATGCCGGTGCTTTGGCTGTTGAAAGATAGCTGGCAGAGCAAGGTAAAAATCCGGAAGCATAAAGACAAAGAGGAACCAGAACAGCCCTTTTTAAAGGGGCTGAAAAAACAGACCTTAGCCTCCAGAAAAATTCTCGTGTTTTTCATCCTCTTTGCGTCGTTCTGTTTTTCCGCAATGACCCAGATGTCCTGGAGCATGAACGACTTGGCCAGCCCGATGATGGGGGTGATGATTGCGCTGATCGGCCTGACGCTTGCATTTACCACCCTGTTTATGGCGATTACGACGGCGGTCAGGGGAAACACCAAAACCATTGCCCTCATGCAGGCGTTCGGTTACTCCAAAAAGGAATGCTGCAAGGCGATCCTCGGCGGGTACCGCCCGCTTGGATACATTGGCTTTGCGGTCGGCACGGCCTACCAATACGGCTTGCTGAAGCTGATGGTTTCGGTTGTTTTCAAGGATGTGGAAGGTGTTCCGGAATATGGATTCGACCTTCCTGTCATGCTCGTTTCCCTTGGCTGTTTTATCGTTGCTTATGAGCTGGTGATCCGTTGTTACAGCGAGAGGATGAAGCGGATTTCGATCAAGGAGATCATGTTGGAGGACAGTTGAATCACACCTTCGAAGATTAAAAGAAGGGCCTGCGGCGCAGATAAACGCCGCAGGCCCTGTCTGATTTTATTCGAAATTGCCTTTCTGCCTTCCACGGCGAAAGGGATACAGCGGGTGTCGTTTCCACCCGGCGTGTTTAGAGCCGCCCCATGAAGAAATCCTTCTGGAATTTCTGGTAAGGGGTCTCGTCAGCCGGCTTTAACTCCCGCGTCACGCCCAGCTCCATGTAAACGGCATCCTCTTTGGTATAGGGGCGCCATTCGGGCTGGCCGCTTCCGTTCGGATTGCCGGTTTTGGCGAAGTTCGCGTAATAGTCGGCCATCGCCACCGCCAGGTCAAAGTCGACCCCGGTGAAGGGACGCCAGCAGCGGTTCAGAGTCTCAAACTCGAACCACAGCTCGGCAGAGTGGAAGGAACCGAGATCATCGCCCGGCAGGCGGCGGGTAAAGCGGTAAAGGTAGGGCGCCTTCTTCCCGTTCTCCTCCTGCGCCTCGGCAAAGCCGTGGACGGCAGAAATCAGCCGATGGGAAGTCTTGAAGAATGCCGCGGCGTCCGCATCCGTTTTGACATTGCCAAGCCCCAGAAGCTCCTCGGTTTTGTCCCCGAAGTTGATCTCCGCTACTTTTCTCAGCGCGTCGACGGTTTCCACAGGGCCGGAGAAAGCCTGCCCTTCGTCCCCATTGCAGCCGACGATGTAATCGACGTCGTGATTTTTGCCCTCCAGGATCAGCTGGGAAGGATCGTCGGTTAGGACATAGTTGTCGACAATCAGGCCGGGGCGGATGTCCTGCGCCATCATATAGTCGAGGATCTGCTCCGCCGGGAGCTTGCGCATCTCCGCAATCGAATTGCAGCCCAGCCCTTTCATAAAGGCAACGCCTTGCTCTTCAGCCTCTTTCAGCGTCAGGAAGCTGCGGGCGTTCCCATGGGGCCAGAGCCCGCCGCCACTCTGCATGATAGCTCGTTTGAACAACCCTTTGGTGAGAGGAGAGGTCACGATCGCCTGGGTGCTGGCAGCGCCTGCGGACTGGCCGAAGACCGTGATGTTGTCCGGATCGCCTCCAAAGGCGGAAATGTTGCGGGAAACCCACTTGAGAGCGGCAATCTGATCCTGCACCAGATAGTTGCCGGAGGTGCCGGTCTCGCTTTCGGCGGTGAGCTCCGGATGGGCCAGCAGGCCGAGCATTTGCATCCGGTAGTTGATGGTGACTAAGATGACGCCGCGCTTGCAGAAGCCCTCGCCGTCGAATTCGGGCTCGGAGGCATAACCGCAGACAAAGCCGCCGCCGTGGATCCACATCATGACAGGGAGCTTTTCATCCGCTGATTCGGCCGGTGTCCAGACGTTGAGATAGAGGCAGTCCTCGCTCTGCTCCTCGGTGTTGTTGTAAAACTCTTTGGTGTAAAAATCTACGCCGGAGCGTTTTTGAATCTCAATGGCACTGTACTGGTCCGCCATCCGCACGCCTTCCCAGGGCTCAACCGGCTGAGGCGCCCTCCAGCGCAGATCTCCGACCGGCGGGGCGGCGTAGGGAATCCCTTTGAAGACGCTGAACATCCGGTTGTTGCCGGGGACGCCCCGCAGCCGGCCGGACTCTACCTGAACTTCACGCAATGCTGACATGTTTTTTCCCTCCATTGTTGTGGTTGTAGTGTTGTAAATGATTCCTCTTTTATTATAACGCAATGCGCTTCGGAAAACCAAGGGTAAAAAGGCATAAAAAATCCCTTCCGTTTTTAGCGAAAACGTCCGTTATCGCACCACGCCGCTGCGGATCATCCAGTCGAGCGCTTCCCGGACCGCCTCGAAACTGGTGTAATGCGGGGCAAAGCCGAGCAGCCGCGCCGCTTTGTCCATGGAATAATTCGGGGAGCGCATGACGTGGTCGCGGGTTTTATTGGCGTCGTCCGCATCCCTTCCTTTTGCCCATTCCTCGAAGGGTTGGAAAACGAGCTTTGCTTCCTGCCCGAACCAGGAGGCGACGGCTTCCGCATAGCCGCGCAGAGTGACGGCCCCGCTGGAGACGGCGTGGAAATGCTGGCCGTAGCTGACACTGCCCGCTTTGATGGCAGCCCGGAACACCCCGGCGACGTCGGCGGCATGGACATGGTGGATGGTCTCCATTCCAAAATTCGGCAGGCAGACGGGGTCGCCGTGAATCAGTGCCTCGAAAACCTTCGGGTTTTGGTTCCCCTGCGGATTGATCGGGAGGTGGCCCGGCCCGACGATATGCCCCGGGTGAACTTCAGTGCCTGGGAAATGGGAGAGGGCGTATTTCCGCCGCAGGGTCTCCACCATCTTCAGTTTTTCAATGCCGTATTCGCCAAACGGCTTTAGGTCGTCCTCCTCTTTGCAGGGGGTAACCGAGACCGGCCCGTGAATCCAGACGCTCCCGCAGGCGAGATAGTGCTCCACCTGCCCCTCCAGCGCGTCGGTCAGCGCAGACAAGTCGGCCTCTTTAAAGCAGATCATATCGACGACGACGTCCGGCTTCAGTGCGGCAACCTTCCGGGGAAATTCGGGATCGTTCCGGTCGAGTGAAACCTGCTCGACGGATTCCCAGCATCCGTGAGGCAGGAACGGGGCTGAATTCCCCCGGCTGACGTTGGTCACCTTGAACCCGTCTTCGCAGAGCATGGGAACCAGATAAGTGCCCACCTTTCCTTTTCCTCCAATAATGACAGCGTGTTTCATAGAATAGTCCTCCTTTGATTCATGATGATGTATAGTCGGATTTTACATATTTTTAGGCGGAAACGGTTTACAAATAAGACTGGAATCCAGTATGATTAGAAGTAGGCGATTGCCCGATTTTTTGAAAATGCTTCGGGGTGATGCCATACCGGTTTTTGAAGGCGCGGATGAAATTGTTCACATCCCGGAAACCGCATCGGTAGGCGGCGGCTCCGACTGGCAGGCCGTCCAGCAGAAGCTGGCGGCTGTGGAGTAGGCGGTATTCGAGCAGGTACTGCTTCGGGGTGTATCCGGTCAGCTCTTTGAAGCTCCGCCCCAGATAGTCGGGGTTGATAAACCGGCTGGCCGCGAGTTCCGCGATCGAAACGGGCTCGGCGTAATGGGTTTCCAGGTACCGCTGAACCTCCCAGACCTTTCCCGCCCGCTCGGTCTGCGGCAGGGAAAACAGCTCGGCGTGTTCCCTATAAACGAGGATCAGCAGCTGTTCCAGCAGGTTGGCGATCAGTTCCTCCGAAAACGGCTTTTCACTGCGGAACTCTTCCGCCATGATCTGGAGGAGCCGTTCCGATTCCTCGGGGCGGCTCAGGGAGATGCAGTGGGAAAAGTGGTGAGGGCGGTTTTTAAAGGCGGCGGCGAGGAGGGGGCTGCGTCCGGGCTGTTCGAGGAGCTGGGGGGAGAAGATGCAGAAATAGCGCTCGTAAGGGCGGCCGGTAATTTCCAGCTCGTGCTGCTCCAGCGCGCCGATCAGGACGAGGCTCCCCGCCCCCGCCTCGTAGCGTTTCCGGTTGACCTGAACCCGGACGGAGCCGCGTTTGATGAAGATCAATTCACAGGCGGGATGGGTATGGGTCGACAGGGGGAAGTCATCCTCCGCGTGCCGGATTCGGATAATCGGATAGTCACTCATACCGGCTGGTTTGACTGCGGCGGACGGAGGGCTGTGCAGAAACATCCCTCTGGATCCGTTTGCCGCTGCTTATACCTTTCATGGAAAATCACCTCGCATGACCTTATTGTACTGATAAAATATGGTAAAATCAAGGGGGAGAAGACAGGATGGAAACAAAACACGAACGCTTTCGCTATGCGGACGCGGGAGAATTTAAAGCCGGGCTTTCCCGGCTCGGGCTGGAATTCCCTTTTTCGGAGGATCTGTCGGTTTTGGCGGAACCTTTGAAGCTCGGGAGGAAGACGATCAAAAACCGGCTCGGCATCCAGCCGATGGAGGGGTGTGACGGCACCCGGGACGGCGCGCCGGATGAACTCACCTTCCGCCGGTACGAGCGGTTTGCGGCCGGGGGAGCGGGAGTCCTCTGGATGGAAGCGATGGCCGTCTGCCCGGAGGGGCGGGCCAATCCGCGCCAGCTCTATCTCTGTGAGAAAAACCTTCCGGCCTTCCGGGAGCTCAACCAGAGGATTTCCGCAGCTGCAAAGGGCGGGGAGCCCTATAAGATCGCCCAGTTGACCCATTCCGGGCGGTATTCCAAGCCGAACGGGGCGCCGGAGCCGGTCACGGCGGTGAAAATCCCTTTTCTGTTCGCCGATGGAAAGGACGATTATGAGCCCGTTTCGGATGAATATTTGGAGGGATTGATCCCGCAGTTTGTCAAGGCGGCGAAGCTCGCGGAGGAGGCGGGTTTTGACGCGGTCGACATCAAAGCCTGCCACAGGTATCTCCTCTCCGAGCTGCTCGGCGCTTTTGAGCGCCCGGGGAAATACGGCGGCAGCTTTGAAAATCGAAGCCGGCTTCTCCTCGAAATCGTCGACGCGGTCCGCGCTGAAACGGGGATCGAGGTGGTGGTGCGGTTGAACCTTTACGATGCGCTCCCTCACCCCTTCGGCTTCGGTGTATCTAAAGAGGATGTCCATCAACCCGACCTGTCTGAACCGATCCGGCTGCTGCGGTTTTTGCATGAGCACGGCGTGCGTTTCGTCGACCTGAGCTGCGGCAATCCCTACTACAATCCCCATGTCGGCCGTCCCTACGACCAGGGCGGGTATCTCCCGCCGAGCCATCCGCTGGAGGACAACGCGCGGATGCTCCGTCTGATCCGGGAAGCGCAGCAGGGCTGTCCCGAGGTGACGGTGATGGCGACCGGATTCAGCTGGCTGCGCGAATTCGGTGCGAATGCCGCGGCGGGTGGGATTAAAGAAGGCTGGTTTTCGCTGGCGGGATTTGGGCGTCAAGCCTTCGCCTATCCGGATTTTCCAAACGACATCCTCTCCGGTGGGATGAAACGGGAAAAGTGCTGCATCTGCTGTTCGAACTGCACCGTGATGATGCGGGACGGCGGGGTGACCGGCTGCCCGGTTCGGGATTCGGCGGTCTACGCCCCTCTCTACCGTCAGGGGCGGTCGGGGAAAGGCTCGCCGGTTGGGAGCGCTGTAAAGGAGAGCCTCTTTTAAATGAAAAGGATTCAGATTGAAAACCGGGCGGTGGCTGTTTGGGAGACGGGAACCGTCGTCATGGGAAGCGGCGCGTCCGGGCTCTGTGCGGTCAAGCGGCTGAGTGACCTGGGGGAGCGGGATGTCCTCCTGCTCACCAACGGCCTGATGATGGGAACCTCCCGCAACACCGGCTCGGACAAACAGACCTACTACAAATTGAACCTGTCCGGGGAAACCCAGGACAGTGTCTATGAGGTGGCAAAAACCCTCTTTGACGGCGGCGCTGTCGACGGGGATACGGCGCTGGCCGAGGCCGCCCTTTCCGCCCGGTGCTTCTACCACCTGGCCGATCTGGGGGTGCCCTTTGTCCAGAACGAATACGGGGAATTCGTCGGCTATAAGACCGACCACGACCCGAAGGCGCGGGCGGCTTCGGCGGGCCCGCTGACGGTGCAGGAGATGTGCGCGGCCCTTTACCGGGAGGTGGAGCGGAGGAAAATCCCGGTCGCCGAGGGGATCACCCCGGTGAAGATCATCAAGGATGCAAACGGCCGGGCAGCCGGGCTTTTCTGCCTAAAGGAAACAGCCGACCGCTCCGAGCGGGAGTTTGTCCTCTTCCTTTGTCGAAACCTCATCATGGCGACCGGTGCGCCCGCCCAGCTCTACAGCAGGAGCGTCTTCCCCCAGTCGCAGGTCGGCGCGACGGGAATCTGCTTCGAGGCGGGCGCGGTGGGAAAGAACCTGACCGAATGGCAGTACGGGCTCGCTTCGGTCAAGTTCCGCTGGAACGTCTCGGGTTCCTACCAGCAGGTGCTGCCGCGGTATGTCAGTACGGCTCCCGACGGAAGCGATGAGCAGGAGTTCCTTTCCGATCTGTACCGGGAGCCTGAATCGCTCCTGGGCGCGGTCTTTCTCAAGGGCTATCAGTGGCCCTTCGATGCGGCAAAGCTGGGGCCTTCCGGCTCATCCTGGGTGGATATCGCGGTTTATATCGAGACGGCGGTCAAAGGGCGGAGAGTTTGGCTGGATTACACCAAAAACCCGCTGGGGATGGAACGGCTCGCCCCGGATCGGCTCTTCTCTGCCTGCCGGGATTACCTGGAGGCGTCGGGGGCGATGCAGGATACCCCGCTCGAGCGGCTGAAGGCACTCAATCCCGCGGCGATCCAGCTTTATCTGGAGCATGGGATCGACCTGTCAAAGGAGTACCTGGAAATCGACGTCTGCGCCCAGCACAACAACGGCGGGCTTGCGGGCGATCTCTGGTGGGAGACCGCTGTCCCCGGCCTGTTTGCCGTCGGGGAGATTGGCGGCGGCCATGGCGTCCGGCGGCCCGGCGGCTCTGCCCTCAATGCGGGCCAGGCCGGCGCTTTCCGCGCTGCGGAACAGATCGCCCGGCGGAGGGGAAAAGACGGGCTGTCCGCGCCCTCGGAGGAGGAACTGCGCCGCCAGCTCGCCCCAGTTTTAAAGCTCGCAGCCCAGTGGGAGCGGGGAACAGGGGAAATCGGCCTGCGGGAGGCCGCCGACCGTTTCCGCCGCTGGAACAGCGATTATGCCGGGTTTATCCGAAACGCGGGGGAGATCGAGCGGATCGCCGGGGAGGCGGCTGAGCTGCTGGAGCATCCTGAAAGGCTGCGGCTGGATTCCCCCGGGGAGCTGGGGGAGGCGTTCCGGTTCCGCGACCTGCTCCTGTGCACCGTCTGTTACTTGACGGCGATGCTCGATTATATCCGCTCCGGGGGATTGTCCCGCGGCTCCTATCTGGTCGCGGAGGAGCTTCCGGCCTTCGGGACGGAAACGCCGACAGACACGGAACACTTCCGTCGGGTTCAAGAGGTTTTTTATAGAGACGGAGCGGTTGGGGTCAAGTGGCGGCCCGTCCGCCCGCTGCCGGAAAGCCCGCAGTGGTTTGAGCAGGTCTGGCGTGAAATGAAGGAAAGGGAGGGAACGGTTTGAAATCGCGTGCAATGGTGCTGACGGCCTTTAAACAGCCGCTGGCCTTGGAGGAAATCGAAATCCCCGCTTTGAAAGAGGGGGAAATCTTAGTCAGGATGGAGGCGTCCGGCGTCTGCGGGAGCGACGTCCATATGTGGCAGGGGGAAGACCCCCGCACCCCGCTTCCCATCATCCTGGGGCATGAGGGCGTGGGGCGGATCGCCGCCATGAACGGCCCGCACAGCACGGTGGAGGGCGACCCGGTCAAGAAGGGCGACCGGATCCTCTGGAACAGGGGGGTCACCTGCGGGCACTGCTACGCCTGCAAGGTGCTGCTGGCTCCCTGGCTCTGTGAAAGCAGGAAGGTATATGGGATCAACCGCTCCCGTGCGGACGCCCCTTATCTCAACGGCTGCTACAGCGAGTATGTCATCCTCTCCCCGAGGACGGATCTGTTTTTGGTCGGGGAATCGGTCGATCCCGCTGTTTTGGTCAGCGCCGGCTGTTCCGGGGCGACGGCGGCCAACGCCTTCGACACTGTCAAAATCAACCCCGGCGACACGGTGGTGATACAAGGCCCCGGCCCGCTCGGGGTCTACGGTGCCGCCTATGCGAAGAAGATGGGGGCGAAGCAGATCGCCGTCATCGGCGGTTCCCCCCAGCGGCTAGAGCTTTGCAGGGAGTTCGGCGCGACCCACCTAATCAACCGCCGGGAGAAAACTGCGAAGGAACGGCTTGAAGTGATCCGGGAACTCACCCACGGCCGCGGGGCCGACGTGGTCTTTGAGG
>JAAWBP010000153.1 GCA_022792755.1 Oscillospiraceae bacterium
CCCTCTATTTCGCTGACGAAGGGGACCAGATCTGGGATATTGCAAAACGGTATCACACCTCGGTCGGGGCGATCCTGGAGGAAAACGACCTCGACACGGAAACGATGAAGCAGGGCGGAATGATCTTAATCCCGCTGATTGACTAATATACAGGAGGGCAGGCGTGTTTATGGAGACCAAAAGTATTTACAGCGACATTGCAAAAAGAACCGACGGCAATATCTATCTGGGGGTTGTCGGCCCGGTGAGAACCGGAAAATCCACCTTTATCAAGCGGTTTATGGAAACGTTGGTGATCCCGAATATCGACAGTGAATACCGCCGGGAGCGCGCCGTCGACGAGCTTCCGCAGTCCTCAGCGGGACGCACGATTATGACGACCGAGCCGAAGTTCATCCCGGAGGAAGCGGTCAAAATCACCCTGGACGGAGGCGCTTCCCTCAATGTCCGACTGATCGACTGTGTCGGTTATATCGTACCGAGTTCCCTGGGGTATTTTGAGAATGAAGCCCCCCGGATGGTCGTCACACCGTGGTTCGACGAGGAAGTCCCTTTTATTATGGCGGCTGAGGTCGGGACACAGAAGGTCATCACCGAACATTCGACGATTGGGCTGGTGGTGACGACCGACGGGAGCATCGGTGAAATTCCGCGGGACGAATATGAGGAAGCGGAAGAGCGGGTCATCAACGAGCTCAAAGAGATCAACAAGCCCTTTACCGTCCTTTTGAACTGCCAGTATCCGGGCAGCGAAAGTGCCAGACAGCTTGCGGCTGAATTGGCTGAGAAATACGGCGTGCCGGTGATGGCGCTCAACTGCCTCGAAATGTCCGAGGGAGACATCCGGGCCATCCTCTCCCAGATGCTTGAGCAGTTCCCGGTCAAAGAGGTTTCGGTCGACCTGCCGAAGTGGGTTTCCAGCCTGCAAAAGGATCACTGGCTCAAGTCGGCGGTCTTTGGAGCAGTCAGGGAGTCCGGACGGAGTCTCGAACATATGAGCGAGGTCGGGCAGATGGCCGAGAGCATCTGTGCCTGCGAGCACGTCGCAAAAACCGGCGTGGTTTCCATGGATATGGGGAGCGGGACGGCTAAGATCGAAGTACTGCTCAAAAACGACCTCTTTTATAAAATTTTGGGAGAGGTTACTGGGCTTGAAATTGACGATGAATCCAAGCTGATGCCCTGCATGATCGAGCTTGCGGCGATGAAAAAACAGTTCGACAAGATCAGGGATGCACTGGAAGAGGTCAACGTCACCGGCTATGGAATCGTCATGCCGTCGTTGGATGAGCTCAGCCTCGAGGAGCCGGAAATTGTCAAGCAGGGCGGGCGCTACGGGATCAGGCTCAAGGCGAGCGCGCCGTCAATCCACATGATGCGGGCGGATATCACGACCGAGGTCAACCCGATCGTCGGAAACGAACGTCAGTCCGAGGAGCTGATGCAGAGCCTGCTCCAGGAATTTGAGGAGAACCCGCAAAAGGTTTGGGCTTCCAACATCTTTGGAAAATCCCTCCACGAGCTGGTCAACGATGGACTGCACAACAAACTCTACCGGATGCCGGCGGACGCACGCCTCAAGCTCCAGGAAACCATCGAGCGGATCATCAACGAGGGTTGTACAGGATTGATTTGTATCATTCTTTAAAATTTCCAAAAAACGCACGGAGAATTTCTCCGTGCGTTTTTGTGCAAACAGCACAAATTTATGATCGAAATTTGTCTGGTTAAGGGCTAATTTCGCTTGACTTTAACTTGATATCCGAATAGAATAAAAAGAAAGATTTAACAGCTATGTACAGGAGTGGAATCATGCATTATAAAAGATTGTGGAAAAATGCCTTTGCACTTACGGGGGTTCTGGTGTTGCTGAGCGGCTGCTCTATGCTTCCTGAAGAGGAGGCGGCGCTCGCCCCGCCTTTGATTCAGCCCACAGAGGTTACATATGAGACGGAGGAAGCAGTGGTTGGAACCCTTTCCGAAGTGCTCAACGAAAATTGTACGGTGGTCTCCAACCGCCAGTATGAGCTCTCTTTCGGGCAGCAGAGCGGCTACCTCAGTTCCAAGGAGGTTGCGGTCGGTACGGCTGTCACCAAAGGGCAGGTCTTGGCGCGGCTGGACTGCGGTGATGCACAAAGGCAGCTCGAAGATGCAAAAATCAGCCTGGAAATTCAGAAGGTCAACCTGGAACAGGCGCTGTCCAAAGGGCTGCCGGATACTGACACAAAAGGGAACAAGGTGAATTTTGCCGCGCAGATCGCTCAGCTTCAGATCAATCAGACCCAGCTGAAGATCAACAGCCTGCGGGAAACGATCGACAACGCCACGATCTACTCCCCGGCGAACGGCGTTGTCACCTATATGACCGATACTGCGGTCGGCGGTTCCGTCCAGAATCGGACCGCAGTCTGTCAGGTTGCGGATCTTTCCCGTCTGGAGTTCGAGTACACTGGCCCAAAAGCCTCTAAGTTCAAGCTCGGCATGGAAGTGACTTTGACGATAGACGGAAAAGAGTATACCGGGACGGTGAGCGCAACACAGGACAGCGTTCCAAAGGATCAAAGGGAAGCCTTCAGCGGAAAGGTGCGGCTTTCCCTCAGTTCGATGCCGGAGGTTTCTCTGGGCGATTCCGTGCGCTTCACCGCTGTCACCTCTGTGAAGGAAAACACGGTGATCGTGCCGAAAAACGCCGTGAGCGGGTATGTAAACTCCTATTCTGTCCAGATTTATCAGGACGGGGTCGTTACAGAGCGGACAGTTGAAGTCGGCATCAGCAACTCCACCCAAATTGAAATTTTGAAGGGTGTGGACGCCGGGGAACTGGTAGTGGTCAAATAGGGGAGGAAGCCGTTTGTTTATACATGTGTTGCGGAAAATGCTGCGCAATAAGTGGATGGTTCTTTGCCTGATTATCGGCTCAGTCCTCGCCGTCTCCACCATCAGCAGTATGCCGATCTATTCAAACAGCATCTATCAGAGGATGCTGATCAAGGATATGCAGGATTATCAAGTCCAAAACAATGAATACCCCGGCCAGGTGACGGTTTACCATTCTTTGGGAAAGGCGAGCGGGGCGGCGGAAAAGCTGACTGGCTATCAGCGTGTAGCGGAGATTATGGACGGTGGATGGATTTCGGAGCTGGGGCTTCCGATTCAGGCATACTCCCAGTCCTGGAGCACGATACCGCTTCAGACCCTGCCCGACCGGTATGCCGATTTGGGTAGGGATGGGATCAGCTCTCAGGTAGTGGCGGCCGAGGGGATCGAAGACCATGTGGAGTTGATTTCGGGAAGCTGTCCCAGCGCCGAGCCGGCAGACGGCTATTATGAGGTGATGATTGCGCAGAATGCCATGGGGTATTTCAGCCTGTCCACAGGGGACACTGCGCTGATCCTCCCCTATCCCGGCGAAGAGGGAATCATGGAGCCGGTCAAGATCAAGGTGACCGGTGTCTTCAAATACCGGGATGCTTCTGATATCTATTGGAGTGAGAAACAGAGCACCCTTGGAAAAAATCTGGTGATGAACAGCGAGCTTTACAAAAGCGTCTTTCTCACTGAGGACACTGTTCCCATGACCTCGTATTCGAGTTGGCATTATGCGGTTGATTACAGCCAGATGCGGGTTTCTCAGTCCTCCTTTTACCGTTCTGTCCTGGAACGGCAGAACAGCGTCTTCACCTCGGCGACCACAGTGTCGTCCCCGATGCTGGATTCTCTCAAGAGCTATTCGTCCCGGATGGGTTCTCTTTCCGTAACTCTTTGGATCCTTCAAATTCCGGTGATCCTGATGCTCCTTCTCTACATCTTCATGGTCTCAAAGCTGATCGTAGATTATGACGGGAACGATATTGCCGTCCAAAAAAGCCGCGGCGCCAGCAACTTGCAGATCTTCAACAGCTATGTGGTGGAAGGGATTGCGATTTCAGTGATTGCGGTTCTGGTCGGCCCCTTTATCGGGTTCGGCATCTGCAAAGTGCTCGGGCTGTCTAATGGCTTTTTGGAGTTTGTCTCCCGCAAGGGTGTTCTGGTTGAGCTGACTCCCGATACCTATCTTTACTCGCTTCTGGCGATTGGGGCGTTTCTTTTGACGATGCTGGTCCCGGTGCTGGCGGCGGCAAGGGGGAATATCGTCAAACACAAACGGGCGAAAAGCCGCAATACCGACAAGCCATTCTGGAAAAAGTTTTACCTCGACTTCGTGTTGCTGGGAGTTGCCCTTTACGGGCTTTTCAGCTATCAGAACAGCGTCAAACTTTTGGGGGATTCGGGCGTGTCTGGGGCGCAGGCGATTGACCCGCTCCTGTTTTTGATCAGTACCTTGTTTATCTTAGCAGTAGCACTTTTGTTCCTTCGTTTTTATCCGCTGATGGTCCGGCTGGTTTTTTGGATTGGAAGAAAACGCTGGGGCGCAGGCGCCTATGCGTCTCTGATCCAGGTTTCAAGGACGCGGAGCAGCCATTTTTTGATGGTGTTCCTGATTATGACGGTTTCACTCGGCATCTTCAGCAGCGTCTCCGCCCGTTCGCTCAACACTTTTGTGGAAGACCGGGTGAAATATCAAGACGGCGCGGATCTCGTCCTAGAGGAAACCTGGCCTTTTAAATCAATCAAAGTCTATGTCGACGACGCTGGGAATATGGTTCCCTATGACGAGGAGAGCGAGAGTTCTGATCCGGATGATGAAAATAATACAGTCAACGCCGTCAGTACAGTGTCCTACCGGGAGCCCTCCTTTTCGAAATTTTTACAGCTTGAGACCATCGAATTGGCGACAAAGGTGATGAAGGACACCGGCGCGACGATTAAGGGGAACGCCTCCAATTCGTCCTCTTTGAAGGCGGAGCTCATGGGGGTCATTCCCTATGAGTTCGGGCAGATGGCCTGGTCACGGGAGGATCTTCTTCCCGCGCATCTCAACACCTATCTCAACATCATGACCCAAACGCCGGATGCGGTCTTTATCTCCCGTTCTGCGGCGGAGAAGGGAAACATCAAACCGGGAGATATGATCAGCCTGAGCTGGTCGGGGCAGTTGAAGTCCGTTGAGGTCACTGTCTATGGCGTGGTGGATTACTGGCCAAGCCTCAACCCGGAAAAGGAAAGCGCTGTGGACCCGGACCCGGTCTTCATCATCGGGAACCTCGATTACCTCAACGCTGGGATGCTGATCCGCCCCTATCAGGTCTGGATGAAGCGGGCAGAGGGCGTGACAACGGAAGAAATTTATCAGGAATTTGAGGAAAAGGGAATTTCTTTTACCTCCCTCACCAATATGCAGCAAGACCTGGTCGGGGAGAAAAACGATCCGATGCTCCAGGGAACCAACGGCACCCTGACGCTGAGCTTTATCATAACGATGGTAATTACGCTGATCGGCTTTTTGATCTATTGGATCTTCAATATCCGAAACAGGACGTTGCAGTTCGGCATTCTGCGGGCGATGGGGCTTTCTAAGAGGAGCTTGATCGGGATGATCCTCTGGGAGCAGGTCTTGATTTCGGGGGTCGCAATTCTGGCCGGCTTGCTGATCGGAACACTGGCGAGCTACCTGTTTGTTCCCTTGTTACAGGTGGTTTACAGCGCTTCGGAACAGGTGCCTCCTTTCCGTGTGATTGTCTATTCGGGGGATTACCTGCGCATCTTCGTCATTCTCGGGCTGATGCTGGTTGTCGGTTCGGCTGTTTTGGGCTACATCATTTCAAAGGTCAAGATGGATCAGGCGCTGAAGCTGGGGGAGGACTGACAGATGGATTCGATGATAAAAACACAGAACCTCTGCCGGGAATTTCGGTCGGGTCAGGCGGTCGTCCATGCGCTGAACAATGTGTCGATCGAGGTTCCCGCCGGCAGGCTGACCATTCTGCGCGGCCGCTCCGGTTCCGGGAAGACCACCCTGCTCAATTCGCTGGGGGCGCTGGACCGCCCCACATCGGGGGAAATCTGGTTCGACGGGAAAGACATCACCAAGCTCTCGGAAAAGGCGCGGGATGAATTTCGGCGATTGCAGACTGGGTTCATCTTCCAGTCGGTCGCGTTGATGGCGACGATGTCGGCCTACGAAAACGTGGAATTCGGGATGCGGATCGCCGGTGTTCCGGCGGCAGAGCGGAAAAAACGGGCGGAGGAAAGCTTGGAGCTGGTCGGATTGGCAAAGCGGATGACCCACCGTCCGCAGGAGATGTCGGGCGGCGAACAGCAGAGGGTGGCGATTGCACGTGCGATTGCGCACCATCCTAAAATCATCTTTGCGGATGAGCCGACGGCAGAGCTTGACACGGCGATGGGGCTTTATGTTATGAAAGCCTTCAAGGATTTGATTGCCACCGAGGGAATCACCATTGTGATGACGACGCACGATCCCAATATGATGGAGATTGCTGACCGGGTTTATACCTTGCAGGATGGGGTGATTATCGATGAGCGGTGAGACAAAGGAGATCGTCCTCTGTGAAAACCTCGTCAAAATTTATAAAACCGACGAGACCGAGGTCGTTGCCCTCCAGGGCTTGGATCTCAGCGTGGAATACGGGGAAATTACTGCGATTATCGGCAACAGCGGCAGCGGGAAGTCGACCCTTCTCAACATGCTGGGTGGGCTGGATAAGCCCTCGGCCGGGACAGTTCTGGTCGACGGGCAGGATCTCAGTAAATTCACCGACCGGGATTTGATCCGGTACAAGCGGAAAACAGTGGGCTTTGTCTGGCAGAACAACGCCAGGAATCTGATCCCGTACCTTTCTGCGGTTGAAAATATTGAATTGCCGATGCGCCTTATTGGGAAAGCCGACCGGAACCGGGCGCTGGAGCTTCTGGACGCGGTCGGACTTTCCCATCGTAAAAACAATAAACTCCACGAAATGTCCGGCGGCGAGCAGCAAAGGGTGGCGATTGCGATTGCCTTGGCGAACCGGCCGAAGCTGCTTCTCGCCGACGAGCCGACAGGCGCGGTGGATACCCGCACTTCGGATCAAATTCTCAATGTGTTCCGGGAGGTGAACCGGGCCACAGGGGTGACGATTGTCATTGTCACCCACGATATGGCGCTTTCCCGCAAGGTCGACCGCGTCGTTGCAATCCGGGACGGGCGAACCAGCAGCGAGATTCTCCGCAAATCCTCTTATGCCGATGAATTGGGGCATCTTTCTTCCTTAAAGGAAGAGGAGAGTCATCTGGAGCTCGCGGTACTCGACCGGGCCGGGCGGCTCCAGATTCCGCGGGAATACCTGGAGGCGATCGGGGTGAGCGGCTCGAATAAGCTTTTGGTGGAGATGGAAGACGGAAAGATCGTCATCCAAGCGCCGCATAGGGAAGAAGCTCCTGATGCACAGGAAGGTTGACACGGGGCGGTCTGGAAAAGAGGTTTTCCCACGTTCTACGCAGCGTAGGTTGTAATTTTTATGTTGGTATGGTACCCTCGATTGACAAGGGCAGACATGGTTTTGCAGGACGGGAAGCGCC
>JAAWBP010000154.1 GCA_022792755.1 Oscillospiraceae bacterium
GTGTCTTTCCTGTCCGCGGCCGCCATCCCTTCCGCCGCTTTTGAAGTCTGCGTCTGGGGGGACTCCACCGACTGGGACAACGCTTCTTTGGCAGGGTTACGGAGGAGTATCCGCAGCTCACCTCTTCTCTTTTTAATTTGATCCAAAACAGTGAGAACTTTTTAAAATAAGTATATCCAAAGCATGTGAATATTTTGTCAACAGAAATGAAATCGTTTTTTATCATAGCCCTCGGCCGTGCCGGAGGGTTTTATTTTTTAGTATCATTAGAGCAAAAGAGCAGCAGATAAGCAACCGTGTTTTCATATAAAAATACACCCCGGGGACTCGTTCCCGGGGTGTATTTATAAGCAAATCGACATCTTTATTTCTTCGGAACGCCTTCCCAGTCTTTGAGGAAGCGCTCGATTCCAGAAGTGGTCAGCGGATGGTTGATCATCTGCTTGATGACGCCGTAAGGAATCGTAGCGATATCGCAGCCCGCCTTTGCAGCCTCGATAACATGGATCGGGTTGCGGATCGATGCGGCGATGATCTCCGTCTGAATCTCATGAACCGCAAAAATCTGAGCAATGTCCTCAATCAGAATCATTCCTTCGGAACCAATATCATCCAACCGGCCGAGGAACGGGCTGACATAAGTCGCACCGGCTCTGGCCGCCAGAAGCGCCTGCGCCGCGGAGAAGATCAAAGTGACATTAGTTTTGATCCCCTTGGCAGTGAGCTGCTTGACAGCCTTCAGGCCCTCTGCGCACATCGGGATTTTGATGACAATATTCTTGTGGATTTTCGCGAGTTCAAGGGCTTCCTCGACCATTTTCGGCGCCTCCAAAGAGATTACCTCTGCGGAGATCGGTCCGTCTACAATCCCGGTGATTTCTTTGACGACTTCGACGAAATCCCTGCCCTCTTTCGCAATCAGGGACGGGTTGGTGGTCACCCCGCAAATCACGCCCAGGTCATTGGCTTCTCTGATGTCGTCAACATTAGCGGTATCGACAAACAATTTCATAACAGTACATCCTTTCAAAATAAATTAACATAAATCTGAAAACGCAGCGCGTTTCCCCCGCCTTCCGGCAGGCATTTTGCAATAGCAAAACGATTTATTGTTCATGATATTGTGGTATCCCGGCAAAGCCGGAGGCGGCAAACGGTGCATCCTTTTGTCATTATATCAAAAAGGAGCTTTACCGTATTGGCCATCGTTTAAAGGTCATTTTTACTTTTTCTGCCCGTAATAGGCGTTTGGCCCGTGCTTGCGGAGAAAATGCTTGTCTAAGAGCTCCTGCTGCATCGGGGTGGTGACAGCGCCGCGAAGCATCTCCGTGTGCCACGCCATCATTGCAACTTCCTCCAGAACGACCGCGTTGTGAACCGCGTCAAACGGATCCTTCCCCCAGGTAAACGGCCCATGGCTTTTGACCAGGACGCCCGGAACATAATCGGGATTGAGCCCTGCAAAACGCTCAACGATCACCTTGCCAGTGTTGAGCTCATAGGCGCCGGCGATCTCCTCGGGAGTCATCGAACGGGTACAGGGAATTTCCCCATAGAAATAATCCCCCTGCGTCGTGCCGTAAGCCGGGATCCCTCTCCCCGCCTGGGCCCAGACCGTCGCCCAACGCGAATGGGTATGAACGACGCCGCCGATGTTCTTAAAATTACGGTAAAATTCCAGGTGAGTATCGGTGTCAGAGGAAGGATTCAGTTCTCCTTCCACCTTCTTCCCATCCAGGTCGAGGACAACCATATCCTCCGGCTTCATCGCATCGTACTCAACGCCGCTCGGCTTGATAACGATCAGCCCTTTCTCCCTGTCAATCCCAGAGACATTCCCCCAGGTAAAGGTGATCAAATGATGCGCCGGAAGAAGCATATTCGCCTCATAAACCTTCTGTTTCAGTGTTTCCAGCATGGCCATCGACTTCCTTTCACAAGAGCACTAAAAGAAAATTTCAAAAACTTTCAACCCTTTCTCTTTGTCAGACCGGCCTCCAGCATGGATTCAAACCAGCCGTTGCCCAATAAACCCTTATTTGGAGGCCACAACCTCTTTTTTGATATTTTTCAGCCGCTTCATCACATCGTTGGCACCGCGGCCGAAGTAGTCATGGAGCTTTTTGTATTCAGCAAAGAGCTTATCGTAAATCGCCGCATTCTCCGGGATCGGCGTATAGATAGTATCCTTGAGTTTTCCCATGACACTGCCCGCCTCAAAGATGCTGTCATAGCCGCCGCGGTCTTTCCCTGCCGCAACTGCGCCGAAGATGGCAGAGCCGAGCGCCGGGCCCTGAGAGCTTCCGGAAATCTTGATCGGCATGTTGATGATATCGGCATAAATCTGCATCGTCATCGGGTCTTTTTCCGCGATGCCGCCCGCCGCGTAGAACTCATTAACTGGGACGCCGCTGTTGCGGAATGCTTCGATAATCGTGCGGGTGCCGTAGGCAGTCGCCTCGATCAAAGCGCGGTAAATCTCCTCCGGCTTGGTTAAGAGGGTCATGCCGAGGATCACACCGGTCAAGTCTACATCGACCAAAACAGAACGGTTTCCGTTCCACCAATCGAGGGCAACCAGCCCGCTTTCGCCCGGACGGAGTTTTTCCGCTTTCTGGCGGAGGTATTTATGGATGTTGATCCCCTTGGTTTTCGCATCGGCGACATACTCAGCGGTAAGGCAATTCTCAATAAACCATGCAAAATGGTCGCCCACGCAGCTCTGTCCCGCTTCATACCCATAAAATCCGGGGAGAATGCCGTCCTCTACCACGCCGCACATTCCCGGAACCTGTTTTTCCTCTGTGCCGAGGAGCATATGGCAGGTAGAAGTCCCCATAATCGCAAGCATCTTTCCAGGGCCGTCAATCTTGACAGCCGGGACGCAGACATGAGCGTCAACATTGCCGACAGCAACTGCAGTTCCAACGCGAAGCCCTGTCAGGCGGGCTGCCTCCTCGGTGATTTCACCCGCTTTCGAGCCGAGCGTTTTAATGGTGCGGCTCAGCTTTTCATCCACCACATGCTCCAACCGCGGGTCGAGCGCCTTAAAGAATTCGTCGGAAGGATAGCCGTCCCGTTTGTGCCAGATCGCCTTATAGCCGGCGGTACAACTATTCCGGGTTTTCTTCCCGGTCAGTTGCCAAATCACCCAGTCGGTCGCCTCGACGAAGCAGTCCATCGCGTCGTAGACATCCGGCGCCTCGTCCAAAATCTGCCAGAGTTTAGGGATTGCCCATTCGGAAGAAATCTTGCCGCCATAACGGGAAAGCCATTTCTCCCCTCTTGCCTCGGCGATTTCATTGAGCTTATTCGCCTTGTCCTGCGCCGCGTGATGCTTCCAAAGCTTCACATAGGCGTGCGGGTTGGACTTAAACTGCTCTAAAAAACAGAGCGGCGTACCGTCCAGCTTAACCGGCAGAACCGTACAAGCGGTAAAATCGACGCCGATTCCGATGACGTCATCCGGTGAAACATGTGTTTGTGCAAGTACGTCCGGGATTGTATGTGAAAAAACATCCAGATAATCCTGAGGATCCTCCAGCGCCCAGTCTGGTCCCAAAGGTGTACCGTCAGGGAGCGCTTCGTCCATAACCGCATGGGGATATTCAAAGGTACTGCTCGCCAATTCTTCGCCAGTCTGTACATCAACCATAACCGCTCGTCCGGATAAAGTGCCAAAATCTACGCCGATCGAATATTTTCCCATCATCCTCTTCCTTTCATCTGCCTGTCCTCCATCTGCTAAAAGATACCGAAGACAGCGGGCTATATAACATATTCTCATTTTACACTATATCAAGGTTGAAATCAAGACCGAATCGGCCAGATTCCTCCCTCTTTTGACGCGGTGCTGATCTGCCGCTTTCGTCCATTTTTAAAACATCATCTGCTCTACATAATGCTCCATAAAAACCGGATTGGAAGAAAGGCTGATCTCTTCCGCCGCCGACAAAACCGCCTTTTCCCGTTTCGCCGCTTCCCGGTCGAGCAGGAGGATCGAGGCCCCGGCTCCCGCGCCGTTTCCGATCACGCGCACCTTTTCCTTCAACTCCGGCGGAAAAAGCCCGATTCCCGCAGCGGATTCAAGGTCGATATAAGCGCCGAACCCGCCTGCAAGATAAAGGAATTCGATTTCCTCCGCTTTACAGCCTGACTCGTGGAGCAGGGTGCTGATTCCCGCAGCAATGGCTGATTTCGCAAGCTGCAGTTTGCGGATGTCCTGCTGTGTGATAAGCACGCCGCTGTCCCCGATCTTCAGCGCCGGAAACCCGTCAAATTCGGTTCCGTAACGGAGATAGTTCTCCTGATCCTCGTCGATCCGCCCGGTATCGTCGATCAGTCCCATTCTGACAAAAAGATAAACTGCGTCAAGTATCCCGGAGCCACAGATTCCGGCGGGCCGGCCGCCGCCAAGGACAGAGTAGAAAATCTCCCCTTCATTTTCCCAAACCTTGCTGATAGCCCCGTCAACTGCCGTCATCCCCATCTGCATTCCGGCGCCTTCAAAGGCAGGGCCCGCCGCCGTAGAGCAACAGTACAGTTTCTCACGGCGCAGAAGAGCCATCTCCCCGTTGGTGCCCAGGTCGAGCAGAAGAGCCGTTTGCTGTTCCATCATCCCACTGGCCAGGATAGAACAGGTGATATCGCCGCCTACATAAGAGCTGACACATCCCGGCAGATAGACATGCGCGGCAGGCGCGGCCCGAAAAATCCCCGGCTCCAATTCCTCCCCAAAGAGGCTGACCGGCGTAAACGGATAGACCGCAATTCCATAGGGATCAAGCCCGGTCAGCAAATGGAGCATCGTCGTATTTCCGGCGATAACGATCTCCTTCAAAGAATCCGCATCACAGCCGCTGGAGGAAAGCGAGTCTTCGATCATCTGGTTGAGCTGCTCGACAATCGCCTTTTGAAGCGGCTCTTCCCCGTTTTCATTGCAGTAGTTGATCCGGGAGATTACATCCGCCCCGAATCCGCGCTGCGCATTCATCCCGCTGCGGACGCAGAGAAGCGTTCCATCCGAAAGGCGGTAGAGATAAATGACGACGGTCGTCGTTCCGATGTCCACGGCCAAGCCGCATCCCTCCTTCCAACGAGGAGCGACATGGTATTCCGCTTTTCCGGTTTCGGACAAAACCACCCCGCCGGAAAGAGCTTCATCCAATAAAACAGTACAGTCGCCTTCGGCTCTGGCAAAGCAAGCCAGTCGAATCCCCGCTTTCCGTTCCGCTTCATTCAAAAATTTCAATTCGTCCGGCGAAACGGGACTGAGCGCGCCGGATACCTTGACCTTGCACTTGCCGCAGGTGTGGTTTCCAGCGCAGGGCATCGAAAAGGGATAGCCTTCCTTTTGAAGAAAATCCGAAAGCCGAATCCCCGCTTCAATCTGATAACAGTCCGTTTGTCCGCCGGTCTTTACTATAAGCTGACTCAAATTTTATTCCTCCTATACCGGTTCCCTTTTGGAAAATATTGCCCGGTGTATGATCTCCCTTTTTTGCGTTCATACTTTTATTGGCTGAACGAAACACAAGCAAGGGAGCGGTCGAAAATGCTAATCAACAAAGTAGAAATCTGTGGTGTAAACACCGCAAAGCTGAAGGTGCTGAAAGAAAAAGAAAAGATGGAACTGCTGGCCCGAACCAAAAACGGAGACCAGAAAGCGAGAGAACAACTGATTAATGGAAATCTCCGGCTTGTCTTGAGCGTAATCCAACGTTTCACCAACCGCGGCGAAAATCTGGACGACCTGTTTCAGGTGGGCTGCATCGGACTGATCAAAGCAATCGACCACTTTGACCTGTCCCATGCAGTCCGCTTTTCCACCTACGCCGTCCCTATGATTTTGGGGGAAATCCGCAGATATCTGCGAGATAACAACTCCGTCCGGGTGAGCCGCTCCCTCAAGGATATTGCATACAAAGCCATGCAAGTCAAAGAAAGGCTGACCAACGAAACACAGCGGGAACCAACTGTCGAAGAAATTGCAAAAGAGCTCGACCTTCCAAAGCATGAGGTCGTTCTTGCACTCGAAGCAATCGTCGACCCCGTTTCGCTCAACGAGCCGATCTATTCCGACGGCGGGGATACCATCTATGTCATGGATCAGGTGAGCGACAAAAGCGACGACCACGGCTGGCTCGAGGAAATCGCCCTGAAAGAGGCGATCAGCAAGCTGGCACCCCGTGAAAAAAAGATCCTCTCACTCCGCTTTTTCGGCGGAAAAACCCAGGTGGAAGTCGCGAGCGAAATCGGCATCTCGCAGGCGCAGGTATCCAGGCTCGAAAAAAGCGCGCTCGACCGGATCAAAGGGCAGATTTAGTTCCGGCGGCAAGAACCAGACGAAGCGGATTTTAGACAGATCAAAGGACTGCTGCCGCACTGCTAACGGCCCTTGTAAAAATGCTCTTCAGGAAAGGAGAACCCTAACGATCCGCACATGGCCGGGACATTAGCCCCTCGATATTATAACACCGCAGACATCGAAAAATCAATCGAGCCCCTTCTTTTAAGAAGGGGCTTTTTGCTCGTTTAGATTATCTTCATTTCAGATAGCCGGCTTACCAAAGCCGCCTCTGTTTTCACCGTTTTTTAGCCAGGTAAAGCTCCATCATATCACAGACCGTCAGCATAGAGCCGGTTTCTTCGATCGCCGTCCTGATCTCTTCCTCCAGCCGTATCCGGGCTTCCACAGGCATGGCGCAGTGGTCCGAATAGGTGTTGAGAAGCGCGATATAATTTTCGGCGTCGAAACGGCGTGTTTGAAAAAAGCACTGGGATAAACCGTCTGAAAAACCATACCGCTCCAAAAGGGCAAGGGAGCAATACCTGTCTGTTTTTGGCTTTCTCGGCGGTTCGCCCGGCCGATACTTTCGATAGGCACGTTGGATTTCGCTGTGGAGGGGATCATCTTCTCTCGCAGGAAAAGGGCTGTTCCAAAACAGCGCCAGCGTTCCCCCTTCCTTCAGCAAAGAGTGAACCTTTGGATAGCCGGTCTCCTCCGGAACCCAGTGAAAGGCTGTAGCGGAATAGACTAATGAAAAACCAGCTTCCTCCGCCTCGTATGACTCAAACGGCAGATTAACCACTCGAAAACCAGGGAATTCTGAAAATTTTTCCCGGCAATAATTCGCCAGGCGCACATCCTTCTCAACCGCAGTTACCCGACAGCCCTTTTGCAGAAAAAATTCGGTCGCCTGCCCAGTGCCGGGGCCGATTTCCAAAACCCTTTCTCCGGCTGTCATCCCGGAATAATCCCAAACAGCAGAAAAAAGCTCCGGGCAATACCGGGGCCTCATTCTGTCGTAATTTTCGGCGTCGTCACCGAATGGAGTGTTCTTTTCCACGTCGATCTTCCCCTCTGGCAAATATTCTGCCCTCACCGCTTCAACTGCTTTTCACAGAAATTTCGGATATCTTCAAAAATCTGCGGGCGAATATCCTCGTTGAGAATTTCATGTCGCTTTCCGGGATAGAGCTTTGAAGAGACATCCGTATACCCACGTTCCTTTAAAAAAGCGACCGCTTTATTGAATTTTTCCTCATTAATCAGACAGGGATCATCCCCGCCGGAAATAAAGAAGATCGGCAGGTCGGGGCGGTGCATCCCCCAGCCTTTTTTGCTGTAGGTGTTCTGCATAAGCCGATACAGGCTGCGGAACCCGTTTGCGGTGAATACGAAACCGCATTGCGGATCGCTGTCGTACTCCTCCACATTCTGGGCTGAGCTAGAAACCCAGGAATTTTCGCTGGATGTTTCCCCAAACCTTTTATTGAAGGAGCCGAAAGAAAGAGTTTGGAGAAACCCGCTGCGATGATGTCCGCCCCGAAAAGCGCCGATCACCACAGCAGCAGCGCGCCCAACCCCCGCCATCGGGTTATAGCTTGGCGAGCCGCAAACGATCAATCCGTCGAGCTCACTGTCGTATTTCTTCAGATACGACCGCACGACCATAGAGCCCATGCTGTGTCCAAAAAGGAAAAAGGGACGATCCGGAAACCGCCTTTTTCCATACAACGTCAGCTGATGAAGATCCTCCACCAACGATTCAGCCCCGCTTTGGTACAGATAGCCGTAATCTTTTTCTGAGAGAACGCTTCCCCCATGCCCGCGATGGTCGTGTATGATACAAGCAAAACCGTTTTGACACAGGTACTCGATCAACGGGCGATACCGTTCTTTATGCTCGCTCATCCCATGAGCAATCTGAAAAACAGCCTTTGCCTCTTCCTCCGGGGAAGCAATCCAAACTGCCAGCGGCAGCATGTCCTGAGCCGACGGGAGTTTTACTTCTTCAAGTTTCATTTTAAATCGCCTTACGATATCACCGCTGACAAAAGCCGCTGAAATACCCTTTGCAGCCGATATCGTTCCTTTCTCCAGATTCGCTGTCGTTTTCCCTTTTACAGTGGCTTCAAAACCGCTCTGCTATTTCGGCAGATGTTCCGTTTTTTCAGGCAGAGCGTCTTTCTCCTTCTGCTTTGACTTGGAAAAGAAGGCAATGATTTTATCGTTGAAAACAATTCCAAGGATCGCAACCGCCCCGGTGATGGCAAAAATCAGAATCATCTCCAGCCATTTGCCGTTGTCGATCGCCGCGCCGGCAAAGGTGGAGGTAATAATGGAAGGAATTCTCGCCACCGTTGTGATCGCAAAGTATTGCAAGGGCTTGATTTCGGTCAAAGGAATCAGGTAGGTCAATATATCCTTAGGCGTTCCGGGGATAAAAAACAGGATAAAAACGACCAGGTTGAGTTTTTTATGATTGTGGAGGAACTTGAATTTTTCTGTGTTTTTGATGTTGACCATGTTGTTAATAAACGAATAACCCAGCCACTTGACGAGATAATAGATCAGCACCGTTCCGGCAAGAGCGCCGAGCAGGCAAGCGAACAAGCCGCCCCACGGCCCGTAAAGCACGCCGCCGATCACCTCGATCGGTTCGCCGGGAATCACAGCAAAAACGATCTGGAAGACTTGAAGCGCCGCAAAGATCAGCCAGCCCCAAACGCCGAAAGACAGGATTTGATCCTTTAATTGGTCGCGGGCCGCCTGATCCTTCAATGCGATGATATTCGGCAGCAGGAGAATCGTCACGGTCAAGGTCAACAGGATAAAGCCGGCAAAAATGGCAAACTTGATCTTGTCCTTCTTCGGCGTACCTTTAATTTTTTCAACCAGCTTTGACAAAAGCAGTCCTCCTTTGCCAACAATGCGCCTTTCCATTGGGGATCAAACGCTGTATTATCATATGCGGATTACGCAAAATAATCTACCCCAGCCTTAAAGATCAGCTGGTCTTTTACCCCGGGAACATTTTTGCAGACGTGGCTCCCAACCCGTTCACTGTGCCCCATTTTTCCGAAAACGCGGCCGTCCGGTGAAGTAATCCCCTCGATCGCATGAACAGAGGAGTTGGGGTTAAACCGGACATTGTAGGTCGGTTTTCCTTCCAGATCGATATACTGGGTGGCGATCTGCCCATTCTCTGCCATCGAGCGGACCAGCTCCTCATCCACGACAAAACGCCCCTCTCCATGGGAAATGGCGATGCTGTGGACGTCCCCCACATGGGTGTGCATTAACCACGGGGACTTATTGGAGCAGATCCGGGTGTTGACCATCATGGACTGATGGCGCCCGATGGAATTAAAGGTCAAAGTCGGGGAATGATCGGTCAAATCTACGATTTCACCATAGGGGACGAGCCCAAGCTTGATCAGCGCCTGAAAGCCGTTGCAGATGCCCAGCATCAGGCCATCGCGCTGTTTTAAAAGTTCATGGACAGCATCTTTGAGCCGCGGATTGCGGAAAAAGCTGGTGATAAACTTTGCAGAACCCTCCGGCTCATCGCCGCCGGAAAAACCGCCTGGAATCATAATAATCTGGGCAGCGTTCACTTTTTTCACAAATTCATCGAGGGATTCCTGAATCTGGCTGCTCGAAAGATTGCGGATTACAAAAACTTCCGGTTCTGCTCCAACCCTTTCAAAGGCGCGCGCCGTATCATATTCGCAGTTTGTCCCGGGGAATACCGGGATCAACACCTTGGGCTTTGCGGCCTTGACTGCGGGAGAAATTCGTTCAGCAGACTGATACCGGAACGCCTCCCTCGAACCCTGCTCCGTCTCGATATTCAAAGGATAGACAGGCTCCATCACCGACTCGGTCAGACGGGAAAGCTCTTCGACGGAAACCGTCTCTTCCTGGTTGATCCGAATGATCGGATTCTGAGAAATTACGCCGAAAACCTGAAGGGATTCAGTCGGACAATACCCACCGTCCAATTCCAAAACGAATCCGCCGTAAACCGGGTTAAAGAGGAGCTCATCGGAAAGAGGAGCGGTAAACTGAAAGCCCAGGTTGTTGCCGAAGCACATCTTTGCAATTCCCTCTGCAACGCCGCCGTATCCCAGCGCCCAGGCAGATTTAGCCCTGCCGCTGCGGATCAGTTCCTCCACCGTGTCAAACACCTGTTTCACACTTTCAAAATCCGGCAGCCCGTTTTGGTCGTATTCCGGCAAAAGGAGGACGACCTGGTTCCCAGCCTGCTTGAATTCAGGTGAAAGAACCATCCCCGCATCCGCTACGGAGACCGCAAAAGAAACCAGCGTGGGAGGAACGTCGATCTCCTCAAACGAGCCGGACATCGAATCTTTTCCGCCGATCGCCCCGATTCCAAGCTTGGTCTGGGCACTGTAAGCGCCTAAAAGGGCGGACAGCGGCTTGCCCCAGCGGGCCGGGTCGCTCTTCGTCCGCTCAAAATATTCTTGGAAGGTCAGCCAGCACTGCTTCCTGGAACCGCCCGCGGCAACCACCCTCGCAATCGATTCGACGACTGCGTAAACAGCGCCGTGATAAGGGCTTTGCGCGCTCAAATCGGGGTTAAAGCCCCAGGCCATCAGGGAAGCCGTGTTGGTCTCCCCGTGGAGGACGGGAATCTTCGCCGCCATCGCCTGCACAGGCGTCGTCTGGAGGATGCCGCCATAAGGCATCAAAACCGTAGAAGCACCGATGGTGGAATCGAACCGCTCCACCAGCCCTTTCTGAGAACAGACATTCAGCTCGCTCAGAAGCCGTTTCCAGCTGTCCAGCGTATTGGCATATTCGTGAACCGGTTTTAAGGAAGGCGCCTCGATCTCGATGTCGGTATGCTTGGAAGCGCCGTTGGAGTTTAAGAATTCGCGGGAGAGGTCGACGATCGTCACCCCGTTCCAAACCATCCGCAGACGAGGCTCTTCCGTGACAATTGCAACCTTTGTTGCGAGGAGATTTTCAGCGGCCGCGAGTTCTACAAATCTATTCTCATCCTCTTTTGCGACGACAACCGCCATCCGCTCCTGCGATTCGGAAATCGCAAGCTCAGTTCCGTCAAGGCCGCTGTATTTTTTAGGAACTGCATCCAGATCGATCAGCAGCCCGTCGGCCAGCTCGCCGATGGCCACCGAAACTCCGCCCGCACCAAAGTCGTTGCATCTTTTAATCAAGCAGGTTGCCTCCGGGTTCCGGAACAGCCTCTGGAGCTTGCGCTCCTCCGGAGGATTTCCCTTCTGTACCTCAGCGCCGCAGTTTTCAAGCGATTCCAGAGTGTGCGATTTGGAGGAGCCAGTTGCGCCGCCGCAGCCATCCCGCCCCGTTTTACCGCCGAGAAGGATGACGACATCCGAGGCGGCAGGGCGTTCACGGACGACATTTTCAACCGGAGCGGCGCCGACTACCGCGCCGATTTCAAGGCGCTTCGCCACATAGCCGGGGTGGTAGACCTCAGCAACCTGCCCTGTAGCAAGGCCGATCTGGTTCCCGTAAGAGCTGTAGCCCTGCGCCGCGCCGACGGTGATCTTCCTCTGGGGAAGCTTCCCGGGGATGGTTTCCTCAACCGGGACGAGCGGGTTGGATGCTCCGGTGACACGCATCGCCTGATAAACATAGGAGCGGCCGGAAAGCGGGTCACGGATCGCGCCGCCTAAACAGGTCGCCGCGCCGCCGAACGGTTCGATTTCGGTCGGATGATTATGCGTTTCGTTCTTAAACATCAAGAGCCATTTCTCGGTTTTTCCCTCAACCTCTACGTCGATTTTCACCGAGCAGGCGTTGATTTCCTCCGACTCGTCGAGATCCTTCAAAAGCCCTTCTCTTTTCAGCCGTTTCGCCGCAATGGTCGCAAGATCCATCAAGGTCATCGGCTTATCGGTGCGGCCTTTATAAAGCTCTTCCCGGGTCAAGACATAATCGTCGAAGGTTTTTTTGATATAATCCGAATGGATCGTAACTTTTTCGATATTGGTGAGGAAGGTGGTATGCCGGCAGTGATCCGACCAATAGGTGTCGACCATCCGGATTTCGGTGATGCTCGGGTCGCGCTTTTCCGTTTCTCTAAAATACCGCTGGCAGAACTTGATGTCATCCAAGTCCATCGCGAGCGCGTATTCATCAACAAAAGCAGCAAGGCCGGCCTCGTCAAGCTCGATAAAGCCGGTAAGGATTTCCACACTGGTCGGGATTTTATATTTAATGTCAAGTGTATCATAAAGGGCAAGGGACGCTTCCCTGCTTTCGACGGGATTGATGACGTACCCTTTGACCTCTTCAAACTGCTCGCCGCTCAGCTCGCCCTCCAATATGTAAATCTTTGCGCTCCGCACCTGGGGGCGCTCTCCCTGGGTCAGCAGCTGGATGCACTGTTCACAGGAATCCGCCCGCTGATCAAACTGGCCCGGAAGGTATTCGACCGCAAACACCCGGTCCCTTTTGAATTTCGGAAGGTCGTAAGAAACCGTATCCACCGGCGGTTCGGAAAAAATGGTCGGGACAGCGAGTTTAAAGTCCTGCTGAGAAATCCCCTCGACATCGTACCGGTTGATGATCCGCAGCCCTGTCAGCTCGTCCAGCTGCAAGGCGGTCTTAATATCGGAAAGCAGCCCTTTGGCCTCTACCGCATAAGGTTTCTTCTTCTCAACATAGATACGAAAAACTGACATAAAATCCTCCACTTTCCTGTTTGACAACATCAAAATTCAGTATCTTTCTCTCATGCAGGCAGGCTTTGCCCCCGCAATTCCCCCGACAAATCAAAAGGCAGAAACACATTCTCAGCCGGTTAAAATACGGCCAATGCAAAAACCGCCGGCGGCCTCTGTAATGAGAACCGGACGGATTTCTCCCGTAAGCTGCTCATCCGTCCTGACGACGACGGGGGAATAATTGGTGGTATATCCATGAAATCCCAGCCCTTCCTGTTTGGACTCAAATAAAACGGGAACCGTCTGCCCGACCTGCGCCTTTAAAAAAGAGGCTGCGCTCTCTTCGGCTACCTTCATCATCCGCCTGCTGCGTTCCTCTTTCACAGTACGATCCAGCTGCCCGTCCATCGAGGCCGCTCGGGTGCCCTCCCGGATCGAATAAGGAAAAACATGCGCCCTGGCAAATCCGACAGAACGGACAAAGGAGAGAGATGTTTCGAAATCCGCATCGGTTTCACCGGGAAAGCCCACCATGATATCGGTTGTAATGGCACAGCCCGGAAAACAGGCGCGAAGCCGGTCCGCGATCCGGCGGTATTCCGCCGTGTCATAATGCCGGTTCATCCGCTTTAGCGTTTCATCACAGCCGCTTTGGAGTGCGAGGTGAAACTGCGGGCAGAGTTTTGACTGCCGGGACATCCGCAGGATCTCTTCATCCGAAAGGAGCTCTGGCTCCAAGGAGCCCAGCCGCACCCGCTCGATTCCGTCGACGGAACAGGCGGTTTCAACCGCGTCGGCCAGCCGCAGGCCCAGATCTTTTCCATAAGACGAGAGGTTGATCCCCACCAGAACCGCCTCCCGGTAGCCGTTTTCCGCCAAGCCGGAAAGCTCCTGTTTCAGCGCATCCAATGGCTTCGAACGGATGAAACCGCGCGCCTTTGGGATGATGCAGTAAGAGCAGTACCGTTCGCATCCGTCCTCAATCTTGACGAAAGCACGGGTGCGCTCCGAAAAAGCAGAAACGCTCATTCTTTCAAAGGCCTCATCCTTGCTATGAGGCGCAATGTCTACGACCCGTTCTCCTGTAGAAAGCGCCCGCCTGACCGCTCCAGCCAACGCATAGCGGTCTTTCGAGCCGGTGATGACGTCCGCTTCCGGGAGCTGTTTCGCAGCATCGGGAAAGGCCTGGGGGAAACAGCCCGTCAAAACCGCCAGCGAATGGGGATGTTCCCTTTTGATCCGCCGAAGCACCTTCCGGGTTTTAGAATCGCCCGTGGAAGTCACTGTGCAGGAATTTACTACATAGACGTCCGCTTCATCTCCAAAGGGGACGATGTCGAACCCTTCCCTATGAAAAAGGCTGGAAAGCAATTCGGTCTCATATTGATTAACCTTGCATCCCAGCGTATAAAAAGCAATCCGCATTTTTTGAAAACCTCAGTAAAAACATGGGCAAAACATCCGAATTTATCATAAACTGACACCCTCATTATAATTGATTTCGCCAATATTTACAATTAGCAGTTGACTAAAAAGATTTATGCTGTTATAGTCTAAATATGGGTATTTTTCCTATAATCAATTTATCGAGGAGGAACCAATATGAAAAGTGCGATGGTTATGTTAGCGACGATCAATGATGTAAAGACTTTTGTCAACATTGTCACCAAGTATGATTTTGACGTGGACCTCGTTTCCGGGCGTTATGCGATTGATGCAAAATCGATCATGGGTATCTTCAGCCTGGATCTTTCCAAACCGATCAAACTGGAAGCCCATACCGACAATGCCGACGCTTTCCTTGGGGAAATCAAGTCCTTTATTGTCGATTAACCACTCTGCGGGCTTTCAGCCCGCCGTTTTTCAAACGAATTTTCAGGAAACGCTCGGTGTAGTGCCGGGCGTTTTTTGGAATCAACAAAAAGGAGTAACCATATGCAGCGTGCAAAGTTCACTGAAATCTCCCCCGCTGTCACTTTAATCGACGATGCGGGAGAAGCCACTTGTTATCTGGTAAAAGGAAAAGAAAAAGCGGCCCTGATCGACACGGCAAATGGAAAGGAAAATCTAAAGGAAATTGTCCGTTCCCTGACAGAACTACCCTTGATCGTGGTGAATACGCATGGGCACTGCGACCATGTGTATGGAAACGTCTTTTTTGAAGAGGCTTACCTGCATGAAGCAGATTTGCCCCTGATGAAGGAGCACTTTTCGATGCCCCAAGGAAAAGAGTGTCTCAAGCGCACCGGACTGACGCCCTGCCCGACTAAAAGCATCCGCCAGGGGGACGTCATAGACCTGGGCGGGAAAAGGCTGGAAATTTACGAAGTCCCCGGGCATACCAAGGGGAGCATTGTGCTGCTCGACCGGGACGAACGGATTCTTTTTACCGGGGATGCGCTTAATGGCCACCTGTGGATGCAGCTGAAAGAATCGACCAGCATCCTGACCTTGATACACTCCATCGAATCCCTCCAGCCGATCCGCGGCGCTTTCGACCGCATCTTGACCGGGCATTCCCAGGCGCCGGAAGATGCCTCCCTCATTGACGAATTATACGCCGGAGCACAGGAACTGCTGGACGGAAAAACACAGGGGGACAGCGATTACAAGTGGTTTTTCGGCAACTCCAAACGCCACGATTACGGGGAGTATGGCAGATCTATCATCTACGATGAAAAGCGGGATCCCCGCGTTTGATTTCCGTTTGCATACTAGGAGGATCAAGCTGCTTTTGTCATGGAAAGGCGCCGCTTCCTTCTGATATTTTACAGCCTGCTGCTGAATACGTCAAATATTGTACTAAGCTTATAAAAAGCCCCCGCTGTACGGCGGGGGCTTTTTATTTGTACTTTAAAACGATACTTTCCGCCGCTCTATAGACGCGGATTACCAAAGCTATAAAGTGACCGACGCTCCCTCAAGGCCGTCGGAAGAAGCGGTCAATGTGACACTCCCCTCCCCTTTCCTCCGCAGGATGACGAGAGCACGGCCCTCATAGGCCTTGCGGTGATCCGCAGTAAAGGATTCCTCGGTGATCGGATTGCCGTTTCCGACCGCAATGATCTCCGCACTGCCGGTACAGGAAAACTGAATTTCATTTTCAGCATAGGGCACCCGTTCCCCATTCTGATCCACCGCTTCGACACGGACATAGATCAATTCTTTACAGAACGAACAGTCCTCCGGCTCGAGCAGGATTTTTGCCGGGGCGCCAGTTGTGCGAACCGTTTCGCGGCTTTTCTCCATTCCATCCTGATAAGCGATCGCTGTGAGTTCACCCGGTTCATAGGTGATTGTAAACTGGGCAATGCATTTCGATCCATCGCCGGCGGGCTTTCTGCCGTAAGATTTGCCGTTGACGAAAAGCTCCACTTCATCGTACTGGCTGTAAACATCGACCAGGGTTTCCATCCCTTCGCAGCCCGGGAAGGAATACCCCTCCTGCACCGGCTCCCAGGCCCACTCCTTGAGAACGATCTTGCGGCCGTGGAACCGGGGGTCATACACGCCGATAAACGGCTTCTCACGCTGATCCCAGACGATATCGCGGTAATAAGACTGCGGGCGTTTGGTACCGCAGATGTCAAAATCGCCGCAGTTGGCGTAGAACCACGGATAGGCGCCGCCCCATCCATCCTGCTCGTCATATTCCACCTTGCCGATCCCGGCTTCTCCCAGATAGTCGAACGACGTCCAGACAAAATCGCCGACAACATTGTCGTGCGCCATCGTCTCTTTCCAGTTGTCGTAATGGGTGTGCGGGAAGGTCTCGGTTCCCATGATCACGCGGTCTGGGAATTTCCCCTGGTCGTAGCCGTACCGTTTGATCAGGTAATTATAGCCGGCAATGTCGAGTGAAGCAAAGACGTCCCTCGTTTTATCCCCAAACAGGTCGTTTTCTTTGTCGATCACATTCCCCTTGAGGTTCGCGGCCCAGTTCGCATCTTCGACATCGTCGTCGGCAGAGAGCGCAACGATATCATTGCAGGCGATCGTAACCGGGCGGCTGGGATCCTTGGAGTGTGCATGATCCGCCAGCATCCGGCAGATTTCCACCCCGCCCGAACGGCCATCCCGTTCAATCATCTCATTGCCGACCGACCAGACGACGATCGAGGGATGGTTGTAATCGCGGTCGATCATGCTGTCCAGGTCCCGCTTCCACCAATCGCTGAAACAGAGGTGATAGTCAAACGGATTCTTGCCGAGCCGCCAGCAGTCAAACGCCTCATCGACCACCAGCATCCCCAGACGGTCGCAGACGTCGAGAAACGCGACAGAAGGCGGGTTGTGGGCGCAGCGGATCGCGTTAAAGCCCGCGTCTTTCAAAATCCGCACCCGCCGCTCCTCGGCGTCATCAAATGCGGCCGCGCCAAGCGGCCCATGGTCGTGATGGATGCATCCGCCTTTCATTTTGACAGTCCGCCCATTCAGTTGGAAACCGTTTTTGCTGTCAAAAGAAATGCTGCGGATTCCGAAAGTCACACTGCCGGAATCCAGCACCTCGCCCCGGTCCGACAAAACTTCATAAGCCGCTTCGTAGAGATTGGGCGAGTCGATATCCCAGAGCTTCGGATTTTTAAGCTGCACCGAATGCTCCACCGAAGTGTCGCCCTTTTCCATCAAATACAAAGGCGTAATCTGACCCGAAAGCACCTTGACGCCCGTTCCCTTTTCCGAAATATCATACCGGATCGACACCTGCTGTGCGCTGCCGGTGAGATTGGTCAGATTCGCAGAAAAACAGATTTCTGCACTTTCCGCAGACACTTCCGGCGTGCAGACCTTAAACTGCCAAGGACGGATATGCACCAGTTCCCCGACATGCAGCCGGACATGGCGATAAATGCCGGAACCGGCATACCAGCGTGAATTCGCCTGCGCCAGATTATTCACCGTCACCAAAAGCACATTTTTCCGTCCATATTTCAAATAAGGGGTCAGCTCAGCAAAAAAGCTGGTGTAGCCGTAAGGATGCGAAACAATCAAATTGCCGTTGAGCAGGATCTCGGCGTTCATATAAACACCTTCGAATTCGGCGATGACCTCCTTGTTCCTCCACTCTTCAGGGCAGTCGAACTCCTTGCGGTAATAGAGCATGCTGTTAGGGGTATAGCCGCCTGCCATGCCGGAGGGATTGGACGGATTGCGCTCAAGCCCGATGACCGCGTCATGCGGAAGGTCGATCGCTTTCCAGCGGCTTTCATCTACGTTGTGCAGGTCTTGTCCAAAAAAGGTCATAAATTTACCGGAAAGATATCGCCAGCCGCGGTCAAATAAGATTGATTCCATATCAGTTTTCCTCCCTGATTTTTTCCTCAGTATAACACACCAGTTGGAATATATCTATAGAATTTCAATTATTTATTATATCGTGAAAAAACGAAGCTTTTCCACCTGCATCATGGAAACAGACGATAAAAACCGAAGGGCTGCTCTTTCCTTAAAAACGGCCCTTCGGTCTATCTTCAGGTTCAAATTTTTCTTACAAGATTAAGGCGGTTCCATTAGGGGATATCGTCAAGCTTGCCTTTGTGGCACAATCCGGCTGAGGGACAGCTGCTGCATCCGCAGCCACAGGAACCCTTCCCTTTTTTCCGATCCCGGTGCAGCTTGAGAAAGATCAAGACGACAACGGCGGCTAGAGCGGCCGCGATCAAAATCGATCCCCCATGATTCGAGAGAAACTCCAGCACAATCATCCCTGCCTTTCAAAATTACGCTTTTACCCGAAGGGATTGGCTCTCTTTATACGGACGGAACAGCATAAACACAAGGAATGCGACGATTGCAAAGGCCGCAATAGAACCTATGACATTCCCTTGGCCCATAAAGAGCATCCCGAGCTGGTAAACTACGAGCGAAACCGCATAAGCAAACGCGCACTGATAGCCGATGGCAAAAAATGTCCATTTGGCGGAATTCATCTCCCGCTTGATCGCGCCCATAGCCGCAAAACAGGGGGCGCAGAGCAGGTTGAAAATCAGGAAGGAGTAAGAGGCAAGCGGGGTAAAAACTTCCCGCATATTCGCCCAAATCTGCCAGCCGTTTTCCGCGACCTCGTCAAAGCCGCCAAAGAGCACGCCAAAGGTGCCGACGACATTCTCTTTCGCAATCAATCCGGTGATTGTGGCAACAGCGCTCTCCCAGTTGCCGAATCCAAGCGGAACAAAGAGCCACGCGATGCCGTTGCCGATCGCGGCAAGGATGGAATGATTCAAATCCCCGACCATGCCGAAACCGCCGCCTTCAAAGCCAAAGCTCATCAGGAACCAGAGCAGGATTGCAGAAAGGAGGATGATCGTCCCCGCTTTTTTGATAAACGACCAGGCACGCTCCCACATCGAACGCAGCACGTTGCTCACAGTTGGAAGATGATAGGCCGGCAGTTCCATGACGAAAGGCGCTGGGTCTCCCGCGAACATCTTCACCTTTTTCAGCATGATGCCGGAGACGACGATCGCGGCGATCCCGACAAAATAGGCGCTCGGGGCAATCCACCAGGCTCCGCCGAACAGCGCGCCTGCAATCAGCGCAATAATCGGAAGCTTCGCACCGCAGGGGATAAAGGTGGTGGTCATAATCGTCATCCGGCGGTCCCGCTCATTCTCTATCGTACGAGAGGCCATGATGCCGGGAATCCCGCAGCCAGTGCCGATGAGCATCGGGATAAAGGATTTGCCGGACAGGCCGAATTTGCGGAAAATCCTGTCCATGACAAAAGCGATCCGGGCCATATAGCCGCACGCTTCCAGAAACGCCAGGAAGATAAAGAGCACTAACATCTGCGGGACAAAGCCGAGAACAGCGCCGACACCGCCGACGATGCCGTCGAGGATCAAGCCCTGCAGCCAATCGGCGCAGTTGATCGCCTCCAGCCCGTCCTGAATCAGCACTGGGATTCCCGGGACCCAGACGCCGTAAGAGGCAGGATCGGGTTCTTCCAGTTCGGCGGCTTCCTGATACGCCGCGTAATCGACGGGGATTTCTTCCTCTATATTCCCGTCGTCGTCATACAGGTAGGCGGTTGTTGTAATTGTTTCCGCTTTTTCGGGAAGCAGCACCGTTTCATCCTCTGTCGACTGCTCCTCGTCCACTGCGCCCGCTTCCGCGGCCGCCGATTCAAACGCCTCTACGATTGCACCTGGTACGACATACTCCTCTGCCGCCTCTTCATAAGCGGAGTCGCCGATTCCGAGAAGGTGCCAGCCGTCTCCAAATACGCCGTCGTTCGCCCAGTCGGTCGCCCAAGTTCCCACTGTAGTCACAGAAACATAATAAACGATAAACATCACAACCGCAAAAATAGGGAGCGCAGCCCAGCGGTTGGTGACCACCCTGTCTATTTTGTCTGAGACGGAGAGCTTTCCCGCGTTCTTTTTCTTGTAGCAGCCTTTGATGATCGAACCTATGTAAACATACCGCTCATTTGTGATGATGCTCTCTGCATCGTCGTCCAGCTCCTGTTCGGCCGCCTGGATATCCTTTTCGATGTGATCGAGGGCCGCCGGATCAAGCTTTAACTGCTCCAATACCTTCTCGTCCCGCTCAAAAATTTTGATTGCATACCACCTTTGCTGTTCGTCGGGCATACCGTGGACGGCCGCCTCCTCGATATGGGCGATGGCGTGCTCTACCGCGCCGGAAAAGCTGTGCTGCGGGACGGTTTTGGTCTCTCGCGCCGCTTTGACAGCTTCCTCCGCCGCCTCCATCACTCCCAAGCCCTTCAAAGCCGAAATTTCAACGACCTTGCAGCCGAGTTCTCTGGAAAGCTCGGGGATATTGATCTTGTCGCCGTTCTTCCTCACCACATCCATCATATTGATCGCGACGACGACGGGGATTCCGAGTTCGGTGAGCTGGGTGGTCAGATATAGGTTCCGTTCGAGATTGGTTCCGTCGATGATGTTGAGAATTGCATCGGGCCGTTCATTGATCAGGTAATTTCTCGCAACCACCTCTTCCAAGGTGTAGGGCGACAAAGAATAGATGCCGGGAAGGTCCGTGATTACAACGTCGCTGCGCTTTTTCAGCTTTCCCTCCTTTTTCTCCACTGTGACGCCCGGCCAGTTGCCCACAAACTGGTTCGATCCTGTCAGCGCATTGAAGAGAGTCGTCTTCCCGCTGTTTGGGTTGCCTGCAAGGGCAATCGTAATGTCCATTGCCGATCTCCTTTCAAATTTAATTAGTTTTAACTAACTCAAATGCAGTAATAAATCCAATCCCTTTTTCCGCTATTCTATCTCGATCATCTCGGCATCTGCCTTGCGGATTGACAGTTCATATCCCCTGACCGTTATCTCGATTGGATCACCCAACGGTGCTACCTTGCGGATATGCACCGAAATACCGCGGGTAATCCCCATGTCCATGATCCTGCGCTTGACGGCGCCCTCACCGTGCAATTTTACTACGGTAGCCGTATCGCCGACCTTCGCTGCTCTCAATGTTTTCATACCGTTTCCTCCTAACCTTTTATTTTGAATGGCTTAGCCGAAATAATCAAGGTGCAACGCAGTTTTCGCGGAAGCCACGAAACGCCGGATGTGTTGCGTTGTTTTTGCGGCCGGCGCTTTTCTATAAACCGCAACACAACAGTCAGTCCACGGCGCGCTCTTCCCTGATTGCTTTAGCTACACCATAATTTTATTCGCCATCTCCCTGCTGATCGCCACACGGGATTCTTTTACGTTGACAATCAAATTCCCGCCGATCGTAGAAATAACCGTTACATTACCCCCCGGCACAAAACCGAGATTTTCAAGATGGGCCCGCACCTCAGGGTTTCCTCCGACCTTCCGTATCATTGCAGCTTGCCCAATATTTGCCAACGTCAGCGGCATCATAAATCCATTCCTTTCTTTACGGCATCGCAAATGCTGTTTCCAAATGAGTTAGAATTTCCTAACCGTACCTATGTTAGCATATGCTAACCTGCTTGTCAAGAGTGATTTAAAAAACTTTCAATCCATCGTTTGGACTTTATGATTGAAAAATTGATATAATATGATATACTGAAATCAAATACAATGCTCGAAGGCTGGTGGTGCAGTGAAAATACACGAGTCCGCGGAAAATTATCTGGAAACGATCCTGATCCTGCAAAAAAGAAAAGGGGATGTTCGTTCCATTGATATTGTAAACGAGCTGGAATATTCAAAACCGAGCGTAAGTGTCGCGATGAAAAACCTGCGGGAAAACGGATACATCGAAATGGATTCAGACGGATATATTTCGCTTTTGGCGCAGGGGCGGGAGATTGCGGAAAGGATGTATGAACGCCACACCTTTCTCACCGATTGGCTGACAGAGCTGGGTGTCGACCAAAAGACTGCGGCGGAGGACGCCTGCAAGATCGAGCATGTAATCAGCGCGGAGAGCTTTGAGGCGATCAAGGCGCATACGGCGCTCAACAGAGGAATAAAGGAAAGATAGGCATTTTGGCTTGTCCTTTCCTTTAAACAGCCGATTCGTTTTTTTGATAGAAGGAGTAACATTTTTATGAGCAACTCGATGAATATTAACGGCCTGACGAGAACATCCGCCAGGCTGTTGAAAGAATATCAAAGCCGTCAATCGACCATTCCGGCCGACGACTTTCTCGCCATGGCACAACAGTTAAAAAAGAGCGGTGCGGCCGGCTCCGCGGGAAACGGTTCGACGATGGCGGAATATAAGGCGTCAGTATTCGATAAAATCTCTCAGCTTCCGGTTCATTCATCCCATATGATGGATTCTGTTTCGATCCATATTTCCGAGGCTGGGTTTGAGGCCATGAAAAACGATCCTGAATATGAGGAATGGGTGCTGGACCAGCTGCGCAAGAGTTTTACGGCCGACGGTTCCCAATCTGCCCTCTTCGGAGGCGACCGCCGTGTTTATTATTTTGGTGCGACAGAGGAAGAATACCGCAGTGAGAGCTGGGACTCAAGACAGCAGAACAGCGATGAGATGTTTGAGGAAAAAGCGGCCGGCGGTTTTTGGGAGCAGCGGATGGAAAGCCATAAAAAATTCCAAGAGTTACAGCGGGAGGCGGCGATGAAGCGCTGGTATTTACAGCGCCGTTTGAGGGGCCTCCCCATCAGCGCGGCGGAGCTGATGGGCTGCCTATGACAAAGGTTTTTACATTGAAAGCGATGACAGGAGGAAATTGATATGAACAGCGCAATTCAAACAAACTACAGGACAAAAGCCTATGGCGCTTCCACAAAATCCAGCGGCGCAAAGCAAGCTGATACACAATCCGGCAGTTTTCTCGGCATGGCGGTACAAGCAAGCAAGAACAGGCCTAATGCATTGCAAGCCGGGATGGGAAGCTTAATGGGCACAGCCTTTCCCGGCAGCCTGATGACGGATTTAAGTGTATGGTCGGCGGGGCGGATTCAGTCCGAAGAAGTCGGGCAGACAGAGGCCGCTTCTTTGGAGGAAATGCTCAAAACCAAATACCCCGGCCTTCACTACCACGTCTTTTATGCCAGCAGCGGCTATTGGCGCACCAGGAACGATTACCCTCACTATTTGCTGTACCAGGATGGGGACAAAGCGAAAGAAACGCTGGAAAACTGGCAGCCCACCGGGGCCAATCCCTTTTATGGTTCAATCGACGGCAAATTTACCGCCCCGAGAGAGATTCACGCTTTAGGCAGCGTCCCGCCGGGAAGCAAGGCCGTCGTGATCCATCCCAAGGTACAAGAGCGGATGGATCAAGATCCGGCCTATGCCAGGGAGATCATGGCGAAGATCGACACCTGGTTTGCCTTTGACGTGGCGCGGAATGAGGCGATCCGACCCGGATGCACAGTCGGGATGTCCCAGGCCGTTGCCATCGGCGAGGACGGGAACATCTGCAACGCGGTTTCCTCGAGCAGCGGGGGCGAGATCACCTACAGCGGCGACGAGATGGTGCGGCTGTACCGCCTCCGGATGGCAAAGCGGGCGGAATTCATGCGCTGGCTAACACAGGAGCAGATCGAGGATAAAATCCAGAATTCTATCCAGCTTTCCGATTTGATCTCATCCGCGGATGCAAAAGCAAAGCTCGGCGAGATGATGGACAACGGCAATTTACAAGAAATTTTCGGTGATACAATTGCCGGCATTCCCACAGAAACCATCCTTGCAATGACCCGAGCTGAGATTTGGGGCGAGGGTGCAGTAATTTGACCGGTCTGGCGAAAACGCACATCAAGCCTCTTCAGAGGATCGGAAAAGGTTGCATCAGCGCGTTCCTTTTCTGAAAATCTTCCGAAGGGGCTTGATTGATCCTTATTAAACTGGAACGCTTTATAACGCAGAAACCAGCTTTATCCCGCCAGAAAACGAAAAAGTGCCAGTCCAATCAGCACAGCTCCGCCCAGCCAGGAAAGATCGAGCCGTGCGCAGCGCGAAATCCCCTTTCCTACCAGCCACCCCAGCAGAATCGCGGCGAAGTTGACGATAAAGGCCGCGGCGCCAAGGGCAAAAGGATTCATTCCGCTGAAGCCGCAGCCGATCCCGGTGACGAGGGAGTCGACCGACAAAGCCGCCGCTAGATAAAACGCCTCTTTTGCGCTCAAGGCGTTGGAATGGTCGGCGTCTGCTTTGGTCTCGTCTATAAAAACCTCGACGAAAAAGTCGAGCTCCCGCAGCCGAAAGCGCATCTTGGCACTGCCTTCCCTTTTTCTGCGTACCGCGCTTTTCAGCGCCCCCTGGATAAAGTTGAAGGCTCCGACCAGAAAAAGGGCGATAAATCCGAATACCCTGCAAAACGATTCCGTTATAAAGCCCGCTAAAAAAGTGCTGAACATGGATGAAAGAAACAGTGCCAATCCCCCGACTGTGCTGATCATAACAGCCGGAAGGAGGCCGATTTTAATTTTTTCAGTGCCATAGGCGGCGCTTGCGGTAAACGCATCCAGGCTCAAAACAGCGACGAATAAAAGCAGTTCCGCCAATCTTCTCCCCGCCTTTCCCCAAAAGTTCCTTATCAATATATGATCGTTTTCCGGAATCCGACAGTCCTGCTCTCTGCCATAGACCCAAAAGGGGAAGCAGGTTAGCTGTTTATTCCAATTCAAAAAATATTTTGTGAGCGCTATTTGGTCATATTGATCTCTTGCAGAAAAAGCAAAATTAAGGTAAAATAAAGTTGTATTTTTGTTGCCGCTTTGATTGTAATATGTTGGGAGACCTCAATGAGACAAATGTGCTTTTTGCCGATGATGCCGGGGAGATTTTTGAAAGCCGGGTATCCGTCTAAGTCAAGTGCGTCTGTTACCGGGTTTTTCGCCGCAAAAGCGGTTTATGCAGTTTAGTTGTGTCTGCCAGGCTACGGGTATCCCCCGCAGCCTGATTTTATTTTTATAAAAACAGGAGGAAATAATGGATACCAGAAAAAAAGTTGCGGTCATTATGGGGAGCGACAGTGATTTTCCAGTGGTAAAGAGCGCCGTCGGCGTTTTAAAAGATTTTGATATTCCGGTCGAGCTTCATGTGATGTCAGCTCACCGCACCCCTGAAGCCGCCTGTGGTTTTGCGGCATCCGCCCGCGAAAACGGATTTGGAGCAATCATCGCCGCAGCGGGAAAAGCGGCGCATCTGGCGGGGGTTCTCGCAGCCCATACCACCCTCCCTGTCATCGGCATCCCGGTCAAGTCTTCGACCCTCGACGGCCTGGACGCTCTCCTGGCCACAGTACAGATGCCCAAAGGAATTCCAGTTGCGACGGTTGCAATCGACGGGGCGGCCAACGCCGCCTATCTCGCCGCCCAGATCCTCGCTGTTTCGGATGCATCTCTCGCCGGCCGGCTCAGCCAAATGAAGGAAGAGATGAAACGAGAAGTTTTGGAAAAAGATAAAAAAATACAAGCGGAGGTAGAAAAAATATGACGTACGAAAAACGCGGACAGCTGTATGAAGGGAAAGCAAAAAAGGTTTACACCACCGACGATCCGGAAATCTTGATCGTCGATTACAAAGATGACGCTACCGCCGGGAACGGCGCCAAAAAGGGCACGATCCACGACAAGGGCATCATCAACAACAAAATGTCCAACTTCATGATGAAAAAAATCAATGAGGCCTACGGCGTCCCGACCCATCTGGTCGAAGAGTTCTCCGACCGGGAAACCGTTGTAAAGAAATGCTCCATCGTGCCGCTCGAGGTCATTGTCCGCAACCTTGCGGCCGGTTCCTTTTCCAAGCGACTCGGGGTCGAGGAAGGGAAAGAGCTCGCCTGCCCGGTCTTGGAGTTCTGCTACAAGGACGATGCACTCGGCGACCCGATGGTCAACGAATACCATATCCTCGCCATGGAGTGGGCGACCCGGGAGGAACTCGACACCATCGCCGACTACACCTTTAAGGTGAACCGTTTTCTGAAGGACTACATGCTCAAAAACTGCAATATCATTGTGGTTGATTTTAAAATCGAATTTGGCCGCCTCTCGGACGGCACCATTGTTTTGGCGGACGAAATTTCTCCCGACACCTGCCGCTTTTGGGATGCGGATACCCGTGAAAAACTCGATAAAGACCGTTTCCGTCGTGATATGGGCGGCGAAGAGGACGCTTACAAGGAAGTAATGCGCCGTTTGATGAGCGAATAACCTCCGTAAGGTTTCCTCTATATGTTTCAAACGCTTCACGAAGAATGCGGCGTATTCGGCATCTATTCCCCTAAAGTCACCGACGTCGCATCTTCCGCGTATTTTGCTCTCTATGCGCTCCAGCACCGGGGCCAGGAGAGCTGCGGGATCGCTGTCAACGACGACGGCATCATCAAAAGCCATAAAGACATCGGGCTGGTTCCGGAGGTCTTTACCAAAGAAAATTTAGAAAAACTCGGAATAGGCTCCATAGCAGTCGGCCACGTCCGGTATTCCACAACCGGCGTCCCCAGCCGCTCCAACGCGCAGCCTCTGGTCATCAGTCATGTGAAGGGCCCGATGGCGCTCTGTCACAACGGCAATCTGGTCAACGCCTTTGAGCTGCGGCAGAAATTCGAGCTCAACGGCGCAATCTTTCACGGCACCAGCGATACAGAGGTGATCGCCTATACCATCACCCAGAAGCGGCTTTCCACTTCTTCGATCCAGGAGGCCGTAGAGGCGGCGATGTATGAAATCAAGGGTGCATACTCGATCGTGGTCATGTCTGCCCAGAAGCTGATCGCCGCGCGCGATCCACACGGATTCCGGCCGCTTTGCATGGGAAAAACGCCGGAAGGAGCGGTGGTATTCGCTTCGGAAAGCTGTGCGCTTGACAGCGTCGGCGCCTCGTTCGTCCGCGATTTGAAACCGGGAGAGATCGTAGTTGCTTCCAGCAAGGGCATTGAGTCGATCGAAACCCACTGCGGGTCGAAAGGAAATCTCTGTGTATTCGAGTATGTCTATTTTGCGCGGCCGGACTCTGTGATCGAAGGGGCCAGCGTTCACCGGGCAAGGCAGCGGGCCGGGGCGTTCCTCGCGCTCGAGCATCCCGTCCAGGCAGATATCGTAATCGGTGTGCCTGATTCCGGGCTGGATGCGGCGCTCGGTTTTTCCAGGCAGTCCGGTATCTCCTACGGCGTCGGGTTCATCAAAAACCGCTACATCGGCCGGACTTTCATCCAGCCCAGCCAGGGGCAGCGTGAGAATTCGGTGCGGATTAAGCTGAACGTGATCAAGGAGGTCATCCAGGGGAAACGGGTCGTCATGATCGACGATTCCATCGTCCGAGGGACGACAAGCGCGCGGATCGTCAGCCTTCTGCGGGAGGCAGGCGCCAAGGAAGTCCATATGAGGGTCTCTTCCCCGCCCTTCAAGAACCCCTGCTATTTCGGCACCGACATCGACAGCCGGGAAAATTTGATTGCCTGCCGGATGCCGATCGACGAGATCGCAAAAACGATTGGGGTGGACAGCCTGGGCTTTTTGAGTGTGAACAGTGTCAATCAGATCGCAGAAAACGCCCAGTGCGGCTTCTGCGACGGATGCTTTACCGGGGAGTACCCCATCGGTGTCCCCGATACGATTCAAAAGCATAAATTTGAGCGCAGGCTCAGCGAGGTAAAATAAAGGGGCTGGAAACAGCTTGTAAAACAAAGATCAAGAAACTGAAAGGATGTGACAGTTCTATGGGTGGAGTTTTTGGAGCTGTATCCAAAAACGACTGTGTGATGGATGTGTTTTTCGGAACGGACTATCACTCGCATCTCGGCACCCGCCGGGGCGGAATGGCCATGTTTACTGGCAAAGGGTTTGAACGGGCGATCCACAATATAGAAAACTCCCCGTTCCGCACAAAATTCGAGCGTGACGTCGCCGAAATGAGCGGGAATTTCGGCATCGGCTGCATCAGCGACAACGAGCCGCAGCCACTGATTGTCCGCTCCCACCTGGGCAGCTATGCGATCACAACGGTCGGGCGGATCAACAACGAAAAGGAGCTGGTGGAGCAGACCTTTCAGAACGGGGCTTCCCATTTCCTCGAGATGAGCGGCGACCGGATTAACGCCACTGAACTGGTCGCCTGCCTGATCAACCAAAAAGAAACCATTGTAGAAGGGATTCGCTACGCGCAGGAAATCATTGACGGCTCAATGACCCTGCTACTTTTGACTGCGGAAGGGCTTTATGCCGCGCGGGACAAGCTGGGGCGGACTCCGGTCATCATCGGCCAGAAGGAAGGGGCCTACTGCGCTTCTTTTGAATCCTTTGCTTTTCTGAATCTCGGATACCACCCGGAGCGGGAGCTCGGCGCGGGAGAGATCGTATTTCTCACACCGGATAAGATCGAAATCAAAAGCCCAGCGCGGAAGAAAAAGAAGATCTGCGCATTTTTATGGACCTATTATGGCTACCCCTCCTCCTGTTACGAGGGGGTGGATGTTGAGCGGATGCGGTACCGCAACGGGGAAATTCTGGCGGAAAACGACACCGAATTGGAAATCGATTCGGTGGCGGGGGTTCCGGACTCCGGCGTCGCCCACGCGATCGGCTACGCCAACCAATCCCGAGTCCCCTTTGCGCGGCCCTTCATCAAATATACACCGACCTGGCCGAGGAGCTTTATGCCCACCCATCAGTCGATGCGCAATCAGATCGCCCACATGAAGCTGATTCCGGTCGATTCCCTGATCCGGGATCAAAACCTGCTGTTTATCGACGACTCCATCGTCCGCGGAACCCAGATGCGGGAAACGGTTGAATTCCTGTACGGGAGCGGCGCTAAGAAAGTCCATATCCGTTCGGCCTGCCCACCGGTTATGTATGGATGCAAATACCTGAATTTCTCCCGTTCCA
>JAAWBP010000155.1 GCA_022792755.1 Oscillospiraceae bacterium
CGCCGCCCATCATGCGGTCCATCATACTCATAGCCGCACTGGTGCCGAGATAGAAGATGACAGGAGCCTCCCCCTCGATCCCTTCGTAGGTGACATCCGCCAAAGAGAGCACGTCACCTTCCGTCAGCGCGTTGGAGAACTCGTAATACCTTTGTTCCTCTATACTCTCTACTTCCACTTCGCAGTTTGTATGCAGCATGGTGTTCAATCTGGAATTGATCACACGAGTATAGTTTTCAAAGATACCATTGAGCATTTTGATACGGTCTTTGGTAAACTTTTTGGGGCTGTAAAAATCGTATTTTCGATATTTTTTTTCTGTGCTTTCCCCTGCCGGCTGCTCTAAGTTTTTTTCGCCACTTTGGACTGCACTCAACAGTGCATCAATCTGACTTTGTGACAATACGTCAGCCATAAGTTGTGTTTCACCTGCCTTAGCGTAGTTCTGATTATATGGATCAGCAGCTGCGGATCAGACCTGCTGGATTTATCCAGGTGACTCATTTGTTTGCATCGTACTTGGTAATATCATCTTTCAGTTCCTCTTCCAGATTCCTGCCGCTCACAATCATCTCGATCCGGCGGTTTTTAGCCCTTTCCGTCTCGTTTTGGTTGTTGGATACAGGCCGCCACTGTCCGTACCCCTCGCTGATCATCCGCGCCGGGTCGACGCTGCAGTGCAGCTGAATATATGCCAGCGCGTTGGACGACCGCATCGCGGCGAGCGCCCGGTCTCCCATGACCTCATTCGGCTGGTTGGGTATTGCCTGCGCGGTATGTCCCATGACCCGGACTTCATCGACCGATTTGTCGACCCTGGAAAGGATGTTCCCCATCGTTTCGAGAATCGGTTTCCCGTCTTCTCTCAGCCTGGAGTCGTTGCCGTCAAAGAAAACGACGCTGTTAAAGGTCACAAAGACCTTCCCATCCCCTTTGCTGACCGAAACATCATTCTGCAGCCCTTGGTCGTTGACATATCCCTGCAATGCCTCAAAAAGCGATTCTATATCATTATCAATTTCCGCCTGTGTGATCCCCAGGCCGGAACCGTCATCTTCGTTCGGGTCAGCATTAGGCCCGTCATTCCCTTCGGGATCGGTAACTGTTTCGACGGCGTCCGGGTTAAAGCTCATAACCAGCGCCTTCCAGTTTTGTTCACTTATGGTCGACATGGAGTAAAGCAGTACGAAGAAGCACAATAACAGCGTGACCATATCTCCGTATGTATCCATCCAGTTAGCGCCGCCACCGCCACCGCCTTTTTTTCTCTTCACTATTTTTCACCCCTGAAAAACCTTAATTACCTTTTATTCTCCGGTGTTTTCTGCGGCGGACTCGCCCTTTTCTCCATTTTTCTCTTCGGCTGCGCGTTGTTTCTGATCCAGATAGGTCAAAAGCCGATCTTTCAAGAACTTCGGATTCTCACCGGACTGGATCGATATGATGCCCTCTACGATGAGCATCTTACACAAGACTTCCTGTTCGTCGCGGGTCCGCAGACCGGTTGCCACCGGCCCGAAGATTACATGGGCCAGGATACAGCCGTACAGCGTCGTAATCAAGGCGGTTCCCATATCGGAACCCAACGAAGATGCCCCTCCGCCGTCCAAGCTCATGTTTTTCAGCATGTTGATCAACCCTACCAAGGTACCGACCATACCGAAAGCCGGGGCGACGGCAGACGCCTTATCGTACATGGCTGCTACACTTTCGTGCCGGGCGGACATGGACTCGATATCGTTATCTAAAATATCCCGGACTTTATCCGGATCATTCGCATCTACAATCAGCATGATCGCCTGTTTGAAAAACGGGTCTTTCTGCTCGTTTGCTTTTTCCTCCAAAGCGAGAAGGCCGTTCTTTCGGGCGATCTGTGCGAGTTCTGTCAATTCTCCTATGTAAGTTTGAGGCTTGTACTTCTTCGTGTTCAGCAGGATCCCAAAATGTTTGGGGATCGATCCCAGCATTTTTCCTGGAAAGCTCGCCACTACAACACCGATTGTACAGCCGATAACAATTAAGACACTGGAAACATCAAAAAAGTTGGAAAGCTGTCCAAAGTCGAAAGACATTGCCCCATTAATGGTCTTACTGATCATACCAAACAGCATGACACAGATTGCAAATACCAAGCCGATGATGTAAGTCAGATTCATAAGAACGTACTCTCCTCCAATCCAAATGCCAAGAACAAGCTTTTAACGTTTATCTGTAATGGTAATTTCGCGATAAATGTCCCGAACCTTCGCGTTGTAGAGGGCTATTTTCTCAACAATCTCATCTGCGGTTTCGAGAACAAGGTAAAAGTCATGATTCATCATGACGACTTTCGATTCCGGGATCATTTCGATGCATTCGATCTGATCGTGATTGACCAAAAACTTGTCGCCGTTTCTTTTTGTTAAAACGATCATCCCGCATAAGCTCCTTTACTAACAGCAACCAGCCTTGCATGAGGGGAAATCCCCTCATGCAAAACCGGAGCATATTATTTAGCGCTTTATATTGACCAATTCTTCAAGCATGGTGTCTGTTACAGTAATGATACGGGTATTGGCCTGATAACCACGCTGGGTGGTGATCATTTCGGAAATTTCCATCGCCAGGTCGGTCTTTGATGACTCGAGGCCCGCAGTCTGAAGGGAGGAACCGCTTCCGTCGACCTTCATCTTCTCCAGCACATCCGTCCCCGCAGGAAGCATGCTGCTGTTGACACCGCTGATGCCTCTTTTATACAGGTCGTTGCCATTCGCATCCTGGTCGTCGAGTTTGTCGGTGCCGTCGCCCTTAGGGTTGGTGCTGCTGGTATACATCTTTTCGCCGATGCCGCCCATCAAGGAAACCTTGAGGTCGCCCGCACCGTCGCCGGCCTTGTAGTAGGCGCCGTTCAGATGGGTGACGCCGTTGGGGTTGGTCACGTTGCCGATGGCGATGACGCCGATGGTGATCATCTCGCCGGTCTCAGTGACGTTGGCGGTGATCCGGCCGGTAGCCGGGTCGATCGTTACATTGTCCACCGCCACATCGGGGAGTTCTGAATCATAATCGGTCAGCGGCTTATTGCCGTCTACCTTGGGATAGCGGACTACAACCTTTTCAATGGGGTTGCCGTCTGCGTCTACACCCGGAACCTTCTCCATCTTAGGATAGCGGATCGGCACGAGCTGGTCGCTGTAGATCGGCTCGCCGTTTACGTTGCCGATACACATAAACCCGTAGACCACCGAACCGTCGTACTTGGAAAGGTACCCGTCCGATTTGAATTCAAGGTCGCCGACGCGGGTGAGTGTCAGGGACTTTAAAGACTCAGGGTCAGTCGGATCGATGTTATTTGCCACATTCTTATCGCCCACCATGAAAAATCCCTGTCCATAAATCATACAGTCGAGCGGCCTTCCGGTCGGGGAATAGTTGCCGGTGCTCATATCGATATCAATCGAAGAGAGCTGAACGCCGTAACCGATCTGAGAAGGGTTGCGCCCACCGACGGTCGCAGTACCGTTGGAACCGGATGAACTGGTGGTATAAAGGGAATCGGCAAAGATGGTTCTCTGCGCTTTGTAACCCTGGGTATTGATGTTGGCGATGTTGTTACCGACAACGTTCAGTTTGCTCATATGGGCTTTCAGCCCGGAAATAGCTGCATACATGGCTCCAGTCATGTTTTACTTGTACTCCTTTCGATTTGGCGCCGCCTGCCCCCGTCAATCGGGCGGGGAGCAAAGGCATCCGAAACCGGTCCTGCCATCTGTAATTTACAGGAACACGGCGCCGTCAATGTTTGTGAATACGTTTTCTTTCATCTCATCCTGGGTGATCGCGGTAATCACCTTAGCGTTTGGCACGTTAATGATGAATGCCTTTTCCGAATCCATGGCCAGAATATTGGTCGCACCCTTTGCCTGAGCACGGATCATACTGCCGCGGAGCTGGTCGATCAAGTCGGAGGTGATGTCAATTCCGCGTTCCTCCGCCCGGGAAATGGCATGCTTTGAAAAGGCCACGTCCTGCTGCGCCGGCTGCTGGGCTTGGATCAGCTCCTGCTGAAGCACCGCACCGAAGCCGCCTGCCTGGTTGCTAGGCTGGCTAACAGGGGCAACTTTCTGCTGTTGCTGCTGTATCTGGCCCGATAATTTCTGGATCATAGCTGTGCCACCACCTTAAATTGCCTGGCTTTCTTCCGGCGACGGAGGATTGTCTCCACCCTCTTCGCCTTCTCCCGGAGTTTCTTCCGGCTTATTGTCTTCTTCCTTCTGCGGCAGACGCCCTACCGACATGATCTGGCTCATGTAATAGAAGGTATCGTCGACAAAAACAACCTGTTCACCGTCGTACGTACCGGTCGCAGTCACCGTTCCAACTACCTCGTGCAACTGGCCTTTCTCGTCATAGATCCCGATTGTTACTTCCTTCCCGACGAGAGAAGCCGCATAAGACATCAGGGATGCGTCGGTCATGTTTACGAGTGCCTGGATCATCTGCATCTGCACCATCTGGTTGAGCATCTCAGAGGTATCCGCCGTATCGTCGATCGACTGGTTTTGAAACTGTGCAATCATCAGCTTCAAAAAATCGGTCATATCGAGGCCGATGCCATCGTTGCTTTTTTTAACGGCCTGGGTTCCATTTACGTTCCCATTTCCAGTCGCCGCTCCTACATAAGCGCCTAAATCACCAATATAGCCCATACATTTCCTCCTTTCTTGTTAAGAAACTGCTTCCATTGGGATAAGCCCCAAACGAAGCTGATGCAAAAAGTCGTCATTCTGCCGGGGATGCTGTCTCTGCTCTTGCTGGCGCTGCTGGCCTTGGTTGCCGTTGTGCCCATCGTAGGAATTCTGGCGGTTGTCGGCCTGCTGGTTTTCCTGCTGGCGCTGAACCTCTACCTGAACCGTCTGCTGGCCGTGGTCAGCCAAAATCCCTTGCAGATTCGAAACATGTTTTTGCAGTAAGCCCTGGGTGTGAACGCTTTCCGCGCTCAAAACCACATGCACCAATCCGTCGCTGTTTCGGGATATTTCGACCGTTACATTGCCGAGATATTCAGGCGTCAGTTTGATCTCTACCTTGGACGCGCCGTTTTGCACCGCCTCCATCAGCTTATCGCCGATCTGCATTTCGATGCCGTCCGCCTCGGGAGTGCTGAATACTTCCTCCGCTTCGGCGACTTTGACCGGAACCGCTTCAACATCTTTGAATAAAAGCGTTTCCGCCGCCTCCGACAGGTCTGCATCCAACAGTTCGGCATCCGGTGCATCCGCATCTTCACGCTGGGACACGGCCTTCACCACCTCAGGTTTTTCCTGAACCGGTGTTAAGTCATCGGCTTTTCCCTGTGTCTGCACCTCTGCCGCCGCCTGAGGAACCTCTACCGGCTTTTCTACAACCTGCTCTGCCGAGACAACCTCGATCTGCTCTGCCAGCTGGGGCTGTGTTTCAATTTGACCCCCGTCGTCAACCTCCGGGACTGCCAAAACAGCGGCCTCCGCCATAGGCGTTACCTCTGCTGCCGTCACCGGCGCTTCCTCCGGGATCACCACCTGGTTTGGCATCAAAACGACTGCCATTTGGGATGCTGCCAATTCCTGCGCAAGGCCGAGATCTTCCTCAGAACCGCCAGCTGCCGGATCCTTCGCCCCAGAATTCACATCTTTCGGCGGATCGTTTTTCTGCGCTGCGTCAACGGGATCCTTCTTCTGCTGCATAAGCTCTTTAAAGCTGCTGCCTTCCGAAGGGTCCTCCGGTTTTGGCTGTTTGCCGGCTGCCGGAATCTCAAACGCTGTCTGGACGATGTCCAAGATCATACCATATGCTTGCTCCATCTTCTCACCTCCTCTCAATGGGATTCTATTTCCAAACGGCAAGCCAATGGTTTGCCGGTATGGACGCTTTCTTTATGCAGAATGGGTAAATGCCCTGGAATTGCTGACAAATTCTTCGATAAAAGCCTCTTCGCTTTTCTGCACGGCCTTCTGATAAAGGCCCAGTTTTTTTTCTTTGAGCTTTTCTAAAGAGGCGGTCTCTTTTTTCGCCTCAATCACCACGCTGCGTTTCTGTTCCTCGATTTCGCGCAGCTTTTCGAGCTGTTTGGTCTCCTGCTGGATCTTCGCCTCCATCGCCCGAAGCCGGCTTTCATAAAACAGCGCTTCGGTGATCAGCAGGCCGGTCTTTTTGCTTTCACAAAACTCTTCATTATATGCCCGGTAACCGTGCCATGCCTCTTGTAAAACTTCCTCCTGCCGCTGCACCTCGGCAATCGCGGCGGCGTGTTCCGCCTGAACCGATTCCAAAATCTGCTGTTTATAATCTAAAACCTTGTCCAGTGAAAAGGAAAATTTCTTCATTCCAACAATTCCTTTGCCCTATTACTTCAGAATTTGATCTAATTTTTCAAGCGTCTCCTCATAAGAAAACGCCTCATCGGTTCCTTGTGTCAAAAAGGCGTTGACCGCATCGATCTTCGATAAAGCATAATCCAGCTTCCGGTTTGTACCCGCCTTATAAGCACCGATGGATACCAGGTCGGCATTTTTTTCATAAACACTCATGACGTCGCGGACCCTCGAAGCCAGCTGCCGGTGTTCGACCGGAACGATCTCGGTCATCAGACGGGAGATGCTGGCGCCGACGTCAATTGCAGGATAGTGGTTGGCGTGTGCAAGCGCACGGGAAAGGACGATGTGTCCGTCGAGGATACCGCGAACCGTATCTGCGATCGGCTCATTCGTATCGTCCCCCTCCACCAGAACCGTATAAACGCCGGTGATCGAGCCCTTATTGAAGTTGCCGCTGCGCTCTAAGAGCTTCGGCAGTTCAGCGTAAATAGAAGGGGTATAGCCCCTCGCCACCGGCGGCTCCCCGATCGCGAGCCCGATTTCGCGCTGGGCCATGGCGAACCTCGTCAGAGAATCCATCATGAGCAGCACGTCGTAGCCCTGGTCCCGGAAATACTCCGCAATCCCCGTTGCGACGCTGGGACATTTCATCCGCAGCATAGCCGGCTGGTCAGAGGTGGCGACCACGAGGATCGAGCGCCGCATCCCTTCCTCGCCCAGATCCTTCTGGACAAATTCGAGGACCTCACGGCCTCGCTCGCCCACAAGGGCGATCACATTGATGTCCGCCTTTACATTCCTGGCGATCATCCCCATCAGCGTACTTTTTCCCACGCCGGAACCGGCGAAGATCCCAATACGCTGGCCTTTGCCGATGGTGAGCAGGCCGTCTATGGCTTTCACGCCGAACTCCATCCGCTCGCGGATCGGAGGGCGCTGCAAGGGGTTAATATGTGAACCGACGACGCGGTAAGGCGTTCCCTCTTCAAAAGCCCCCTGCCCGTCGATCGGCTGTCCCAGAGCGTTGATAATCCTCCCGCGCAGATACTCGCCTACGCGGAGTGTGAGCTGGCCCCCGGTGTTCCGGACGAAATTCCCGGCGGAAATCCCGTTCATGTTGGAATACGGCATGAGCAGGATGCGGTCATTTTTAAAACCAACCACCTCCGCCGTCACCTGCCGCCCGGATTCGCTGTTGTAGATGCGGCAAATGTCTCCAATAGCCGCCCGTCCGCCGGAAGCCTCGATCGACATTCCAACAATGTTTTCAATTTTACCTGTCAGGCTATAGGTTTCAGCATTATAGACCTGACGAGTCATCTGTTGAAATGCAGACATACGGTTTCTCCTTAAAAACTGAAATTGATCGTTTCGTTTTCATCCTGATAGGAATCGGACAAAAGGCTGCGAATATTCCCCAGCTGGGTCGAAACGCTGGCGTCGATGATTTCGTCCGGCATTTCGATGACGCAGGTTCCAGACTCATCGTCTGCCATTGGGACGATCCGCACCCTGTCTGAGAGGGCCGAAATAGCCGAAGTCAGGGAAGCGGGGAGTTCGCCCATCCGCTTGATGTCACTTTCAGCAATATATATATGCACCCATTCTCTGTGCTTATGCTTATCCAAGGCCGTTTGCACCATCCGCCCTATAATCTCGGTGCTGCTCCTCAGGCTGACACAGATGACCTTTTCGGCAATCGCAATCGCCAAGTCCCGCAGGTCGTCGAGATTTTCGTCCATCTGCCGGTCCAAAGCGGCGCCGGCCCGGTCCAAAAACCGCTGCACTTCGTCCGCCATCTGAGCGGCCTGCTTTTCCCGCTCGCGGGCTCCTTCCTCAAGTGCCTGGGAGAGGCCGTCGGCATATCCATCCTGGCGGCCGGATTCCCGCGCCTCCTGATAAATGGCTTCCGCCTCTTTCCGCGCCTCTTCCCTTGCCCGCTCCAAAAGCTCTTCCGCTTCCCGGTGGGCATCCTGCACGATTGCATCGGCCTGCACATTGGCGTAATCGATAAAACTGCCGCCGGATTCCTCGCCTTCTTCAGGTTGCTCCGAACCCTCCGGCAGCTCCTGCTCTTCAGGCTCTGCCTCTGTCAGGGCGACTTCCGGAAACACATAGGCTTCGGCGCTGGAAGAAGAGAAATATTTAAATATATTAGGCAATGATATCGTCCTTTCCGCCCTTCATAATGATAATCTCGTTTCTCTCCTCCAAACCGCGGATGACGTCGACAATCCTCTGCTGTGCAGCCTCGACGTCTCTCATGCGGACATTTGTCGTAATCTCCAAGTCGTCTCTGATGCTTTCCGCCATACGGCTGGACATATTGGTAAAGAGCTTGTTGGCAACCTCGGTATTCGCCGCTTTGAGGGCCAGAACCAGATCCCTGGTGTCGCAATCACGCACAAAGCGCTGGACAGAGCGGTCGTCCATCGTGACGATATCCTCGAATACAAACATCTTTTTCCGGATCTCGTCCGCCAAATCCTGATTGTGCTCGGCCAAGCCGTCGAAAATATTTTTCTCGCTGGAGCGGTCCAGCTTGTTCATGACGCTGGCCACATAATCGATGCCTCCCACCTTGATGTTGCTGCTCGTGGCGATGTTGGAGAATTTCTTGCTCATCTCCGCCTCCACGATTTTGACAGCAGCAGGGGAAACGCTTTCGATCATCGCCATTCCTTCCACAACCTGGATCTGCTTTTTCTCGTCCAGCTGTGCGACTACGCCGGCCGCTTTATCCGCATCCACATAGGAGAGAACGAGGGCAATCGTCTGGGCCCGTTCGCTCTGCAACGCGGAAAAGAGAGACTTGACGTCCGCCTTGCTCATGAAAGAGAATTCCCTGTTTTTCAACGATTTGGTGACCTTGTTCAAAAGGTCGTCGGCCGCCTGGGAGCCATAGGCCTTTTCGAGAACGATGCGCGCATATTCGAGCCCGCCCTCGGTGACGGCCTTGTTGGTCATGCACATCTGGTAATAGTCGGTCAAAATCTCTTCCGTCTGTTCGGAATTCAAAAAGCCCATCCGCGCCACTTCGACGGTCAGTTGTTCGACCTCTTCAGGCTCCATATATTTGTAAACCTGCGACGCCTTGTCGGCGCCCAGAGCGATGATAACAGCTGCCGCACGCTGCGCATTGGTCATATCAGACAAGGACGATTTTTTGCGCTGCTGTGCAGGCGCATTTGGCTCAGCCATCGCCACTGCGGCCTCAGCCATCGCTCTCGCCTCCTCTCAGCAATGTGCGCACCATCTGTGCCGCAATTTCGGGATTGTCGTCCGCAAATTTCCGAATATCCTTGCGAAGCTCCATATTCCTTTCGCTTTGGAGACTCATGACATCCGCTCCAACCGGCTCAGGCTGAGGAGCAGCATAAGCAGCGGCATAAACCTCTTCCGGCACCCGGAAAGCTGCCGCTTTCTTTCTCTTCTTCCGCCCTCTTCTGCGCAGGAGAAGCAAAACGATAAACAAGAGTAAAAGGAAGGCAGCCGCGCCTGCTACGGCATAAACCAGCCAGCTCTCAAGACTGTCAGGAGTAATCGGAGACAACGGGCCGGGTTCCACATAGAACGGCGAAGAAAACAACGAGATTTTATTTTCCGTCAGCTCGTCGCTGATTCCAGCCGCCCGTGCCACATGGAGCCGCAGGTTTGCGAGCTCCGCCTGGCTCATCGCCCCGGCGGTGGTGGAGTTGATGCTCACCGAAACCATGCAGTCGGTCAGATATCCCGCCGTCCTCTCCACATGGGTGTCAGTCGTGGAATTGTCGTAATCGATCTGGCCGCTGGTGTGAATTTCGTCCTCGTCGCCCTTGATCGCTCCGCCCTGTTCCACGTAGGAGGGAAGATCCGAATTGGTCGTCGTCCCAACTGTGCCGCCGGTCGTCTGGTCGCCCTTGCGGACGATCGAGTGGTCGTAAATTTTGGAGCCGATGATCCCTTCGCCCTTTGTGCTGCCGTCGGCGGCCCAATCCGGAAGGGTGACGTCGTGAATATCCTGAATCGTCCGGTTGACGTCTACGTTGCAGTTAATACCGACCTTGACGTTTTCTTCCCCGAAGAGCGGAACCAGCACCTGCATTACATTGGTGCGGATGATATTGTTGTACCGCTGCTCAAGATAGAGCTTTAAGTCGGAAGCCTCAATCGTGCTGGAATTGCTGTTCCCTTCGGTGTACAAATTCCCCAAGCTGTCGGAAATCGAGACGGAACTGATTTCGAGCCCCTGCACCCCGCGCGCAACCAGCGTGCGGATCGCCTCGGCCTGCTGGTCGGTCAGCATCTGCCCGTCGCGCATCGTCACAAAGACGGCCGCGCTGGCGCCCACCTTATTGGAACTGTCTAAAACATAGTTGCTACCCTCTCCGGGGGAAATGGTGACCGCGGCATCCTTCACGCCGTCAAAACAGCGGACAACCGCTCCCATCCGCTCCTGCAAGGTCAGCAGGTAGGCTGTATTGCGCTCCGATTCGGTCGAAAGCGCTCCCACATGATCATAATATGTAGAATAAGAAAAACCTGTTTTCGGATACCCTTCCATCAACAGCCTGGCCTTTAAAAGGTCTTCCTGTCCTTTCGGCACCAAAATGGTGTCGTTATTCTCCAACCGATAGCCCGTCGCGCCCTGATTGTCCAGATAAGACATGATCGAAGCCGCTTCATCACTGCTCAGCCCGGTAAATAACACCGTATAAGGCTGGCTCATCTGAAAAAACACGATGACGCCGACAAGGGCAACCAATGCCACTACGATCAGGATGCGGACCTTTTTCGGTATCTTCTTCAACAGATTTTTAAGCTTTTCCCAAAATTCTTTCAGCTTTGCCGTAAACTGCTCCAAACGCTATCACACCCCCGAAATCCTACGCATATTTCTGCTACAGACTGATACGGGTTAACTCTGAATAAGCGTCGACCGCCTTGTTTCTCAGCTGCACCAGCAGGTCGACAGCGACCTGGTATTTCGCGGAAGCAATCGTCAGAAGAGCAGGGTTATCCAGCTCGCCGACCGCCAGCTGGTACTCCATCTTTGTCTTTTCCTGATCCGTCGCAATCACATTGTCGATAGCGGACTGAAAAATAGAGCCAAACGACCCTATGGAGCGGTCAGCTTTCTCCGGCTGTTCGGTCTTATCGGCCGCGCCAACCTGCGCGATCGGCGAAATCTTATCAAGTGGTGAAATCATAACGAACCTCCTATAGAAACATTTAAGCTCTATTTACCGATGTCGAGCCCTCTCATAATTACACTTTTTACCGCGTTGAAAACCGTCACATTGGAGGAATACGCCTGGGTAGCCGCCATTGCATCGGTCACTTCCTTGACCATATCCACATTCGGGAGGGAGACATAGCCCTCATCATCCGCATCCGGATGGGTCGGATCGTACATCAATTTAAAATCAGAGGGATCTTCTGCGATATTCGTCACACGGACACCGCCAACCGGCTCGCCTTTTCTGCTGACCGGCTGCCCCTTTGCCGCGCGCTCCATCGCTTCCCGGAACGAAACATCCCCCGTGTTTGCTTCGAACACCACGAGCTTGCGGCGATAAGCCCCGCCGTTTTCGGTGCGGGTCGTGCTGGAATTAGTCACGTTTTCAGAAATGATATCCAGCCGCAGCTGCTGCGCCGTCAAACCGGAACCGATGATATTCATTGTATTTAAAAAAGCCATTCTCACTCACCTCTCTGTTTTACCACTTACTGCCCGCGCACTACCGAACGCAGCGTAGATAAGTCTCTGGATATCGCATCCATGACGTACTGGATCTGATAAGAGTTTCTGACGAGCTCCACCATCTGTTCCGTGGCGTTGACGCCGTTGTCGTCCATCCGCGTCACTTCGTCCGCGTCAACCACGTCAAACTTCGCCTGTTCCAAGATGCCGCGCACCTGGCGGCGGGGAGTTTTTGAGCCGAGCGCACTTTCGAGTTTTGCGCGCAGGTTCTCCTCAAAGGTCACCACTTTGGTTTTATAATTCGGCGTCTCCGCATTTACAATATTATCAGAAATCGCCGCCTGTTTCGCCCACAAAAAATCCATTGATTTTTCCAGCATAAGAACCGAGTTGCTCGACAAAAAATCCATCATTTTGCTCCGCTCCCTTTCTCAAATAAATTCAAGATATAAAGCCGCTTTTCTTATCTTCAAGGGGCTGTAAACCCATCCACTGCATACCGTCTGTACGGATGACAAAAATGCCGTCCCTAACAAAATTGCAGACAGACTTATAGAGTAAATACATCTTAACCTTTGTTATTTTAACTGATTTAATAATAAAATGCAAGAGCATATCCGCACTTTTTAAGATTCAAATTTTACCTGAATCACCCTAATTTTCTAAAAAAACAGTGCTGAAAGACAGGATCAAACAGGGATTTACAGCGCAAAAGGCAGACGGAGGCCACCATGAGGCATTGGGCTTCACCCATTCCATAAAAACAATTTTTCTATAGAAAAAATGAATATTTGCAAAGAACGGGCTGGCCTCTCTCCTAAAAAATATAGGACGCCGACCCGTTCAGATCAACATCCTATGCTTTTTATTATCATTTTGACAAAATGCTCCAGCCCTTTTCAAAGGCGGAAATCTTTTACAGCTTTAAGCTCTTTTCCGGCTGCGCTGTTCGATCTGTGCGCTGAAGACCGCTTCACAGACCATTGTCTCTTCTTCCCCACACATCTCGACAAACTTTGCGGCATAGAACGGCAAATCACGCTCGGTTGCCCGCTGCCTGATGATTTCGCACTGGAGGATCAGCGGCTTGGAGGTGACGGGGATCACGACCTCGACCCTCTCCCCCTTTTCAAAAGACCGGTCGCAGAAAAACGCGATCCCGCCGCCACTCAGGTCATACGACTCTATCTTGCACCGCCCCACCCAACTGCCGTTTATAGGATATAGGAAGGTGTCGAAGCAGATCGGGACACGGAGGCTCTGCCTCAGATCCAGCGGGGAGTCCTTCCACTTTTTCAAAACAATCACATCGCCCTCATGCCGGACGATGGCCCCGAACAGAGACGGCGCCGTCTTTGCTGCGCCGATGAGGTGGATTTCCTGATGTTTGAGTACAACCGGGATTTTGTCCTCCGGTACACGAACCTTGATTTCGTCCGAATCTGCAAAGTCCTCTAACCATCCGTTTGTCAGCGGCACACCCGCACTGTCCGCGAGCAGATAACTGCCCCCATTCCTGTTTTGATTCATGCTCTCGCTCCATCTCCCTTTTATCAGCCGTCGGTTTCTTCCTTGGCTTCCTCTTCTTTTTTAGTGGGGTCGAAATGTAGGAAGTAGACGTAAATCTCCACAATGGCCTTGTAAAGCTCCCCCGGAATCTCCTGCCCCAACTCCAGCTGAGACAAAATGGTGGCCAGGGAGTTGTCCTCATAGATCGGGACGCCGTTGTCGGCGGCCGTTTCCACAATTTTTTCAGCCAGATACCCCATGCCGGAAGCCACTACGACCGGCGCCGCGTTGTCGGATCCATATTGCAGAGCGACTGCGGATTTCATGGCATCACGCGCTTTTTTAGACTTTGACATTGATCCCGTTCTTCCTTTCAAATATCTGCGGAAACACCTCAGTCAAGGCGACCGGCCGCTCCATTCTGCGTACGCTGACCGCCGCAGGCGTCAGCCCGTTGTTGGTGAGGATCTGCGCCAGCGACTGTTCGATCTGTCCCGAAAAGGGAACCACCTTTTCGGGACAGGACACGTTGATGCTGACCTCGCTGTCAGAACTCGTGAGAACCACGTCGAACATCCCGAGGTTCTGCACATCCATTTTGAATAAAATCTTGACCGCATGCCCGGCGCGTTTCCCCTGCTCCCCTTCCCGCTCGGCATCGGGATCGACCCACATTTCGGAAAACAGGAACTTCCCATCCCATTCCAAAGGAATGATGAAATGATTGACCGGCATGTAAACGCTTTCGTTTACGAGCATGGCCCCGACCAGCTGCTGGAAAACTTCCTGCACCGCCGCCGGCCCTTCCCCGCTCAGGGCGTGCGACGCGGCGGCGGCCAGATGGGTGGCAAACTGGTTTGCGGCGGAGCCCTTCTCAAACTGGTTCGCATGCAATAACGAAAGCAGTGCGTTGTCGTCGAACCCGCCGAGCTGGGTTTTCAGCGTGCCGTAACTGGTCAGGCGGTGGAACATCTGCAAGAGATTTTCCTCCGAGCCGTTTTCGTACCGGGACATATCCAGTGTCAAAAGGCTCAGATACTGCCTGGCGAGGCCGAGGTCGTGCGTTCTGCCCACATAAGAGGACATATAGGGGAAAACCTCCTGCTGCAAAAAGAGCAGCGTACCCTTCCTGTCCCCGGCGGCGATCGAATTCTCCGCCTGCGCCGTCAAATCCCGCAGCTTTTCGGCCCAGCTGGCCGGCATAGCGTCCGCCATCCCGTTTAAATTTCTAAGCAGATTTCCCTCCAGATGCTCTGTGGAGGAATAATCGACATACGCCTTGAGAAACTGGAGGATGTCGAGGCGGGTACTGTCGGAGGAAGCCCGCGCGTAGGCGTTGCGCAGAAGCGCAAAAAGCGCCCCGCCGAACCTGCTCCCGGCCTTGAACTGCCCTGTCAGAAAATTTAACAGCTGCGTTTCGTCCATCCGGAGCATCTGCAGCGCCTCGGCCATTTCGGCGGCGATTCCTTCGTTCAAGCCTGAGAGAACCACCGTGCCCTCCTTGCCTGAAAAAAGCCTGGACAGGCTTTCAGCCAGGTTCGGCGCCTCCTTCAAGCGCTGGATAAAGGCCTGGAAATTGGAATCGTAACGGATATTTCCCGACTGGTCGAGCGACCCGTTGTCCTGCCGTTCCGTCCTGCGGTCCGCCCGGCCGACGCGGCTCGGGTCGGGGACGTTTTGGATCTGGGGATTCGTCTCGGCCGAATTCGGTATATTGCGGTTGATTGTACTGCTGTCATATCCCGGTACGGGATTGGTAGCACCCATTATTTCAGGTATTTTGAACACCTCCAAAACAAAACCTTGCAAAATCTATTAATTTCCGCCGCCGAACGCCGATATACAATTAAGATAATTAAAAAGGCGGTGTTTATCATGGGCAGCGGTAATGATATTCTGGATATGTATATCTACGAAACCAATACGCTTCTTGAGCAGCTGGAGAGCATTGTTCTGGACGCGGAAAAGGAAAATACATTCTCTCAATACAACGTCAATTAGATCTTCCGCATCATGCATACCATCAAGGGTTCTTCCGCGATGATGGAGTTCCAGTCGCTTGCGACAATCGCGCATCGGATCGAAGACCTCTTCTTCATCATTCGCGAAAACACCATGTCGGTCGTTTCGGACGAAAACCGTCCGGCGCTGTTCGACCTGGTGTTCCAGTCCATCGACTATTTCCGCGGAGAGGTCGAAAGCATCGAGGCTGAGCAGCCCCTCTCAGGAGATATCGACAGCTTCTTGTCAAATATTAATAGCTTAATCGCTAAAATTAAAGGCGACCCCGACGGCGGCGAACCGGCCCCTGCCCCGCAGCAGGCTCCGGCAAAAGGGGGCGAGGCCGCAGCGGTGAACTCCGAACTGGCAGCCGACGTGTCGGGCGGAAACAAGGACTTCCCACATGAGCTTCTCGTCTATTTTGAAGAGGGCTGCGGGATGGAGAACCTCCGTTCCTTCATGCTGGTCACCGGTGTGCGCGACTTCTGCGCCGAATCCGACTTCATCTTCCTGCCCAACGACGTGGAGGGAAACCCGTCGTCCTCCGAAGCGGTGATTGAAAACGGCTTCCGGATGATGTTCCGCAACGCCGCAGACCGCGATGGCGCCGTTTCCGTCGTAAACTCTTCCGGTTCCATCAAATCGTACCAGGCCCGCGACCTCCAGTTCGACGAGCCGGCCGCCGCCAACGCAAAACCGGAGGCGGCCGCTGCGCCTGCACCCGCCCAGAACGCACAGCATTCGAAAGAAAGCCTCATCAGCGTCAACCTCAGCAAGCTGGAACAGTTGACATCCGTGGTAAGCGAAATCGTAATCACCGAGTCGATGGTGACCGCTTCTCCCGACTTGAAAGGGCTCAACCTGGACGTCTTCAACAAGTCGGCGCGCCAGCTTCGGAAGCTGACCGACGAACTGCAGGATGTCGCCATGTCGCTCCGGATGGTGCCCGTTTCGGCCACCTTCCAGAAAATGAACCGCATTGTGCGGGACATGAGCAAAAAGCTTGGCAAGCGCGCGAAGCTCACCCTGGTCGGTGAAGGCACCGAGGTGGACAAAACAATCGTCGACAGCCTGGGTGACCCGATTATGCACATTGTCCGCAACTCGATGGACCATGGCTTAGAGGAGCGTGAAGAAGACCGCGTCGCCGCAGGGAAAGACCCCGTCGGGGAGATCATCCTCTCCGCAAGGGATACCGGAGGCGAGGTCATCATCGAAATCAAAGACGACGGCGCCGGCGTGAGTTACGACGCTGTATTGCAGAAGGCCATCAAAAAAGGGCTGGCCTCTCCCGATATGGACTACTCCAACAAGGAAATCCTCAACTTCCTGATGATGCCGGGCTTCTCCACAAATGTGGAGGTCACGGAGTTTTCCGGGCGCGGCGTGGGAATGGATGTCGTCAAGAGCACGATCGAGGATCTAGGTGGCACCGTTTCTCTGTCCAGCGAACCTGGGAAGGGAATGACGACTACTTTGAAAATCCCCTTGACCATGGCGATCATGGACGGGATGGAGGTGTCGGTGGGCGACTCGGTTTTCACCATTCCGATCAACAACATCCGCCAAAGCTTCAAGGTGGCGGCGGGGGATATCATCCACGACTCCACCAGCGGCGAGATGATCAACTGCATCGGCAACTTCTATCCGGTCATCCGCACCAAGGAACTCTACTCCCTGAGAAGCGGGATCGATGAGATCGAAGATGGGATCTTGCTTTGGTTGGAATCCGGCGACTACTCCTACTGCCTGTTCGTAGATGAACTCCTCGGGGAGCAGCAGGTCGTCGTCAAGCCGCTGCCAAGCTATGTCAACAGCTACAATATCAAACAATACGGCATCAACGGCTGCACGCTTCTAGGGGACGGCAGCATCAGCATTATTTTGGATGTAGCCAACCTCTACCTCGCCGCGCATAACACCTAATTTTTAAGGAGGGAACCTATTTCATGAACGAGGATATGCTCTTCGCAACTGAAAGCCAGCTGCGGGAATTGGATCCTGCGCAGGTTGAAGAGACGGTCGATGCGCAGAAATTTCTTATTCTCGTCACGGATGATCTGAAATTCGGCGTCGATGCCGAAGACGTGATCGAGATCATCACGAACCACACGATCACCTATCTTCCCATGCTGCCCGATTTCATCCGCGGCATTGTCAATCTGCGCGGCCAGATGATCCCGATTGTAGACATCCGCCTCCATCTGGGCAAGCCCGAAAAAGAGGACTGCCTGGTGATTGTGCTGAATATCGGCGGCGCCCAGATCGGCATTCTCGTAGACTCCGTCGATCAGATGATCGACATCCCCAAAGCGGACATTCTCCCGATGCCGGCTCACAGCGTCCAAAAGCTGGTTTCTGGAATGTGTGCTCTTCCGGACGGTTCCGGTACTATGATGGTGCTCGACTGCGGGCAGCTGTTGCCGCAATGACGAATCAAACACCGGACGCGGGACAGCGTTTTTCACCCATGACGATTTCGGACGCAGATTTTACAAGGTTGGTCAACTTTGTCCACTCCAACTACGGCATCGATCTCAGCCAGAAGCGCCAGCTGATCACCGGGCGCCTGTCGGTTGCGATCAAGCAAAAAGGATACACCAGCTTTTCCAGCTTTGTCGACCATCTGTTAAAGGTCAACGACGAAACCGAGGTCACCCTCTTGCTGGATAAGCTGACCACCAACTACACGTTTTTCATGCGGGAACAGGATCACCTGGAATACTTCCGGAAAAATATCATCCCGGAGATTGTGCGGCGCCATCAGGGGGACAAAACCCTCGCCATCTGGAGCGCGGGCTGTTCCACCGGCGAAGAACCTTACAATATTTCGATGTACCTGTTCGACTATCTGGGCGGGCAGGCCAGCCAGTGGGATACACGGATCCTTGCCACCGACATTTCCTCGAGGGCGCTCACCGCTGCGCGCAAGGGGATCTATGACCTGCCGGACACCATCCCGACGGCCTGGAAGCAGAAATATTTCGTACCGGACGGAAGCGGGCATTTTGCGGTGACGCCGCAGGTCAAAAACAACGTAATTTTCCAGCCGTTCAACCTGATGAGCCCCATCCGCTTTAAGCGCAAATTCGACGTCATTTTCTGCCGCAACGTTATGATCTATTTCGACCAGCCCACCAAGGATGCGCTCGTCCAGCGTTTTTACGATGCGACCGTTCCCGGCGGCTATCTGCTGATCAGTTATTCGGAGAATCTAAGCCAGAACACGTCTTATCGCAGACTGGCTCCGGCAACCTTCCAAAAATAAATATACATAATTTAAGTAGGGGTGTTTATGTCGACTGATAAAAAGATTCGTGTCATGGTCGTAGATGATTCCATCGTCGCACGGAGCCTGATTATTAAGGGCCTCTCCGCCCACCCACAGATCGAAATCGTAGGTTATGCCATCAACACGATGGATGCCCAGAACAAATACGCGGCCCTCAATCCGGACGTGATGACCATGGACGTGGAAATGCCCGGCATGAACGGCATCGACTTTTTAAAGCAGTTTCTGCCGGATCATCCCGTTCCTGTTATTTTGGTTTCCACCCTGAATCTGAGGGTATTCGATGCATTGAGCGCGGGCGCCGTGGATTTTGTACGCAAACCCGAACCGCATCAGCAGGAGCAGTTCATCAAAACCCTGACCCAGAAAGTCCTGGTCGCCGCAACCGCAAAGGTTCGCGTCCAAAAGCCAGCTGCTGCACCGGCGACCCCTGCCTCCGCTGCAGAGAAGGTCGCTTCCGTTCTGGGCCTGAATTCAGCGCCGAACCATGTCATCATCGGGCTCGGCGCCTCGACCGGAGGAACGGAGGCCACCTTAGAGGTAATGAAGCGCCTGCCCGAAGATATCCCAGGGATGGTTATCGTCCAGCACATGCCGGTGGGCTTCACTAAAATGTACGCAGAACGCTTAAACCGCCTTTGCCGCATGGAAGTCCGGGAGGCGAAGAGCGGCGATGAGATCCGTCGCGGCCTCGCTTTGATCGCACCGGCGGACTATCAGGCCAGGGTCACCCGGATCGGCGATAAATACACGCTGGCTTGTACTCCTGGGGAAAAGGTCAGCGGCCACCGCCCTTCGGTAGACGTCCTTTTCCGTTCCATGGCGGACAACGTGCAGTGTAAAATGGTCGGCATCATCCTCACCGGAATGGGGCAGGACGGGGCCGATGGGCTGCTTTCTATGCGCAGGCGGGGCGCTTATACCATCGGCCAGGATGAGGAATCCTCGGTTGTTTATGGAATGCCGGGAGTCGCTTATAAAATCGGCGCAGTGGTTACGCAGACTTCATGTGAAAATATTTCGAATGTCCTGCTGCGGCATTTGAAAACACTTTAAGGTTTTAATCCACGTTTCAAAGTCGAAGATCATTCGGCAGAGTGAAGCCGAAAATAATTGTAAAATCATCCGGGCTGGGCGGGAAAGAAATTTTCCGCCCAGCCTTATTTTACCGCCTGTATTGCCGATATTTATATTGAAATTTTAGTGTGCTGCACACCCGTCGAACCGTGCTGGTCCCTTGTTTCAAAACGGGAACCGGCACAGGAAAACGAAGCGGCGGCTATGCCCCGGCCGTACGGCTCCAGCGGATGAGTTTTCTCTGCTTCAAGGCCCTGCGGAAACTATGAAGAAAGGAACGATACCGGGCATAAAAAGTTATTTTTGCGTGGCTTTTTGTGCGATATCTGTATCGCGTGGCGATTGTCATGAAAATTGTACCTAACTTAGGTTCGGTTCCGTCTGTCGGAGCCTCAAAAACCTATTCGAATATTGAGCGTGGAAACCGCGCCGGCACTGCTCACGGCGTCAATTACGATTCCATCAGTGTCTCTTCCTCCAATAAGGAAAACCGTTTTATGGATTTGGTCAGCCGTCTGTCTCAGGAGGTGCGAACTGCGACGACAACCAGTGACATCCGCGCCCTGCACGAAGAGGTAGCGGCCGACAGGTACCTGCCGGATCCCGCCAGGATTGCCGCCAGTATGCTGTTTCTCAGGGAGGATGTATAGATGGTAGCCGTCCTTGAGCTCTTCGACAAGATAACCGATATCCTGACACAGCTCGCCGAACTGGAACGGGATAAGGCCGCAGCCGTCCGAAAGGATGATTTAACCGCCCTTGACAAAAGCTTGAAACAGGAACAGGTTTTGGCGCTGAGTATCCGCGGCCTGGAACAGAAGCGGACTGATCTTCTGTCGCAATTCGGCCTTCTCGAACTTCCGTTGTCGGATCTCCCGGGAAAGTTTCCGGCAGACCAGCGGATGGAGGCAAAAAAGACGGTGGATCGGCTGCGGGATGCATATCAGATTTACCGTCACGCCGCAGAGGTGGCACGGGATACGCTGGAGTGCAATCTCCATGAAATTGAGAAAATTCTTGCTAACGCCGGCGTCGATCCAAAAAATGGGCCGGGCTACGGCTCGCCGGATATTGAGCCTCCCGCAACGATGAAAACGGATTTTCACGCATGATATAAAGGAGTCTGAGCATGAGCACAATTAGCAGTTTTGGTTCGTTTACGACAGCCCTGCTGGGGGTTTACGCCGCCCAGCACGGTTTGAATGTTACAGGAAACAACATTTCCAATATCAACACCCCGGGTTACACCAGACAGACGCTGGATCAGGTCAGCCTCCACATGAGTGGATCCGAACGGTATGAGCAGCGGTACAACATAAAGATTGGAAACGGCGCCTTGGTCACTGGTGTTTCGCAAATCCGCGACCCTTATCTCGACATCCGGTACCGCTCCGAGACGGCAAGCGTCGGCGCGATGGACACCAAACTCGACGGCTTAAACGCCATCGCTAAAATATTGGACGAAATCGGCGCCGGAGACGATGAGCACGGCATCATCGGCGCGCAGTTCAGCGAGCTGTTAAAGACGTTGCAGAATCTCTCCGACCAGACCAATCAGGAAGAATACGACAGCCAGGTTCGTTCTGCCGCCTCTGCCTTGGTCTCCCTGTTCAACTCCGCTTCAAAGGAATTGCAGGAAGTGTACAACAACACCGTTACCAGCTTCAAGCAGGATCTGAAAACGGTCAATGAAACGCTGTACAGCATTCGGGAATTGAACGCGTCGATCCGCAAAAGCGAGATGCACGGAGACCGTGCGTTGGAGCTCCGCGACGAGCGGAACCGCTTGATCGACAAGCTTTCCGAGTATATGAAGATCGACGTCACCTACGGGGAAGAGGACATCGGCACGGGGATGACGGTCGAAAAGCTGACCATCCGGCTGGCAAATTCCAACCCAGACGTAAACGTAAACTCCGACACGTCATTACTGGTAGACGGCATCTACGCCACCCAGATCGAAATGCCCGACACCCTGTCGCGGCCCAACCCCGACTACGATCCCACCGACCCGACCTCGCAGGAGTATCTGTCGGTCAAAAACGACAACTTTACCCTCTGTCTGACCAAGCTGATCGATGCCAAAGGCTATCCTTGGGAGGAAATCAGCAAACCGAAACTCACCCAGATGACGCTGGCTGAGTTCAATCAGGCAAAACTGGATTTGCAGAACGATCCCAACTTCGACGGGGTCGACACGATCGACGATGGCAACGGCAACCGCGTCAGCTATAACTTTACAACGAAAAACATCCTCGATCCTGCGGGAAATGTGATCGAGACCAGATATTATGTCTCCACAACTGCTTCAAAGTACAGCCAGCCTGTGGAGCTGGACGATAACGACCTCTACGGTTCCCTGCAGTCCAGCCGGGAACTGCTGACTGAATCCGGCGAGTTCGCTTCGGCGGATTATATCAAAAACGTAGACGAAAATGCCGCTTCCAAGCGCGGTATTCCCTACTACCAGCGCTCTTTGGACCTTCTCGCCAACAAGATTGCCACCGTCTTCAACGAAGCAAACAACGGCTTTATGGTAAACAAAGACGGCTACTACATTGACGGTAACGACAAGGTGATCGAGTTGGACGGCGTTCCTGTGAGCAAGCATGTCTCCCTGACCGATGCGCAGAAAGCCGAGCTCGAAAACCTGGGCTATGATTCCCTGAGCAAATACCTCGAAGACCAGGGCGGCATCCGACCGGAAGGTGCGGGCAACCTGTTCAGCAACCACGGTTCTTCCAACGATGCCGACGGCATCAATGCATCGAACATTTCGATTTCGATCGGCTGGTACAACGAAAATGTGAAGATTGTCGCTTCCTATGTAAATCCCTCCGAACTCGATGAGATCGGCAGCACCGCAAACGAAAACATCATCCACCTGCGCAATATCATGGAGGCCGGGTTCGATTATATTCCCAGCGACATTCTGGACGGCGCAAGCGACGTCCCGCTCTTTACGGGTAGCTTCTCCGCTATGATGAACAACATCGAAAGCGTTTTGGGCAACGACCAGCGCAGCACCACCGTCATGCTGAACACTTATTATGCTTCCGCCGTCGATCTGGACACCAGCCGCGATTCGGTCTCCGGTGTCGATCTCAACGACGAAGCAGTCAATTTGATTCAATTTCAAAAGGCCTACACCGCCGCCTGCCGTCTGATGACGACCCTGGACGAAGCTTTGGAACGGCTCATCAGCAATACCGGCATCGTAGGAAGATAAGGAGGTTTCTTTAGATGATTCGTGCAACGACCGGCGGCGTCCTCAGAGGCTATAAAACCGGCTTGATGAGTTCTTTTATCAGGCTCAACAGCGCGCGGGATACCGTTTTGACACAGCGCAAATTCAATTCCTACGCAGAAGACCCTGCCGCTGCTGCGCAGAGCTATCAGCTGCACCGCGCCTTCCAGCGGACGGATTCACAGATCACCATCAGCAATTCCACCATCCGCAAGTTTTCTACGGCTTATACCGCGGTCAACAGCGTGGTGGACATGGTGGACAACGAGCAGACGAGTTCCTCTTGGTATGCGGTTCTTCGTGCCGCAAACCAACCCACCGGTTCCGGGCGGACTGCGCTTGGAGTAGAGCTCAAAGAGCTTGCAGAAAGCATCGTCCAAACAATGAACAACCAGTATGGAAACACCTTTTCCTTTGCCGGCGCGGATGGTTTGAATGTCCCGTTTACCTGGGAGGGCGAAGGGGAGGACCGGAAGCTCTGTTACCGCGGCATCCCTGTAGATGTCAAAATTCCGGAGGAGCGTTATGACGATCCTCTCGATCCCACCAAGGTCACCAATGCGGACGAAATTGCCAAAGCGAAGGAACAGCTGCAAAAGCTCGATTACCTCAAAAACGAGTCCCGTTACGTGGATATCGGCCTAGGTTTGAAAGAAGACAGCAACGGCAAGCTGATCGAATCCAGCGCCTTCAATGATTCCTTGTCGGGGATTGATATTTTGGGGTATGGCACGGATGAAGACGGCGACCCGAAGAATATCGCCTCCATCATTTACCGGATGGGCGTCCTTCTTACCAACTGCGATGAAGCCACAGGCGCATGGAAGGGTGGCGAGCACGGAGAAGAGTGTGCAGAGTTCCAGCGGCTCGCCGAAAAATTCAGCGATTCGGCAGCGGAGGTCAAAAAATCTCATGTCGAGCTCTCCACAAAAGTCGCTTTTCTGGAGAACAACCACAAACAGCTGATTACAACGGCTGACACCATCAACGAACAGCTCTACGACATCGAGCGATGCGACCTCGCCGAGGCAATTACGTCGTATTCATGGGCGCAGTATTGCTACAATGCGGCTCTAAAAATGGGGAACAGCATCCTGTCCGGGAGCTTGATGGATTATCTGAACTAGGGGATCAAATATTTGACATTACTATATCATTTGGATTGGAAAGGAGTCCGTAATCCTTATGTATCCGCTCATTGAAATCAAGACTGTGCCGATTGAAATCGAAATCAAAACAACAAACGCCAAGCTTGAGTACGCGCGCGGAACAGCCGATCTGGAGATTTCTAGGAATAAAGGCGGCTTGAGTATCCACAGCCGCCCGATCCGCCTCAACATCGACACCTTCGAGGCGAGAAATTCTATCGTCCCCACCCCGGCGCGTTCCGTTGCCCAGAATGCACAGAGAGGGCAGCAGGCCGCGTACCAGGCAACAGCAACTTACGCCAGACAGGGGCAGCTTCTGCTCAATGCACAAATTGGCCAGGAGCTCGTCACGCAGTTTGCCGAAGAAGCGCAGAATCAAAACCTGAAAACCAACGTCGGGATTCAGTTCCTGCCCAGCGTCGCGCCGGAAATCAGCTGGGATCCTGCCGAGATGCAGATCCGTTATGAAATGGATAAGCTGAACTTTGACTGGCGGCTCAACGAACCACGGTTCGAATTTGTCCCGGGCGACGTCCAGATTTCGGTTACACAGCATCCGGACGTCGAAATCAAATACGTTGGCGGCCCTCTTTTCGTTCCCCCGTCCGCCGACCCGAATTATGAGGCTGAAGCCTGAGAGTGATAGGAGGCTGTTGCCTTGAAAGTTCAAACCAAATATTTTGGCGAGATCGATTATGAATCGGACGAATGTCTCACCTTCCCAAACGGGTTGTTCGGCTTTGAATCGGAGCAGCAGTTTCTACTTCTTCCCTTTGAAGGAAGCATCGGTACGCTGTTCTGCCTGCAGAGCATCCAAACCCCTTCCTTAGCGTTCATTGCCATGGATCCGTTTGCGCTCCGCTCCGACTATATGCCTGCGCTCCGCCCTGCGGAGCTAAAGGCTCTGGATGTTCCCGACCATGAACAGCTCTGTTATTATGTGCTTTGCGCAATCAAAAAGCCGGTATCCGACAGCACGGTCAACCTGAAATGCCCAATCGCCATCAACCCGCAGACTCTTACTGCTTATCAGGTCATTCTGGAGACCGATCTCTATCATATGCGCCATCCCCTGGCTGAATTCGTTCAGGACGAGGAGGGCGTATCATGTTGATTTTACAGCGCCGTGCCGGAGAATCGATCCAGATCGGCGATGATATTGAAATCTCTGTTTTGACAGTCGAAGGAGGCCGGGTGCGGCTTGCGATCACCGCGCCGACCGAGGTGACGATCCTCCGCAGTGAGCTGATCGAGGCGCAGGCCGCGAATCAGGATTCCGTCATGGAGCAGACCACCCCAACGGAATTGTTCGGCATCCTAGAAGAGGTGCTTCCAGACCAGGGGGCGCATCCCGCTGTCCAGCCAAAACCGGTGGTTCCTTTTTCCAGTCTCAGGCAGAGGGAAAAGCAGAATAGACCACAGCAGAAAGGAGGAGATTCCAAATGATGGAACAGATTGCCGCCATGTCTATGAACATGAGCGCCGCGACGGTTGCGCAGAATTATTCGATTGCAATCACCAAAAAGACGATGGAATCCCAGGAGCTCGCCGCTCAGGAGCTGTTAAAGATGCTGCCCGAGACTCCAGCTCCCGCCAAGGGCCAGTATATCGACGTTTATGCGTAAATTCTGCCCGCAAACAGCTCGCCAGATTATATTCCGGCGGGCTGTTTTTTGTCGGGCTTTGCCAGGTGCAAAATTTTTCGGAAAAATTTTGCTCTCCCTCTTAATTTTTGGGACGGGTGGGCCGATACAGTAAATGTCGGCGGAATGCCTTCTACCTATGAAGGCCTGTAGGCGGAAGGGATCCGGCGACAAACAGCGCGGGGAATGGATGCCCCGGAAAATATTTTATGGAGGAATTATATCATGCGTATTCAGCACAATATCATGGCGATGAACGCCTACCGTAACTACAACAGCAATGTCAGCGCGATGAAGTCCAACCTCGAGAAACTGTCTTCCGGTTACAAGATCAACCGTGCCGGCGACGACGCTGCGGGCCTTGCGATTTCTGAGAAAATGCGCGCTCAGATCACCGGTTTGAACGCGGCTCAGAAGAACGTAAAAGACGGTATCTCCCTTGTCCAGACCGCTGAGGGTGCGATGCAGGAAGTCCAGGATATGTTAAACCGTATGGTTTACCTGGCGACCCAGTCCGCCAACGGCACCTA
>JAAWBP010000156.1 GCA_022792755.1 Oscillospiraceae bacterium
GACGCACCTGGCAGTGCGGCACCATCCAGCTCGACTTCCAGCTCCCGGAGCGGTTCGAGCTCGAGTACACCGGCGCGGACGGCGAACGCCACCGCCCGATCATGATCCACCGGGTGGTGTTCGGGAGCATCGAGCGCTTTATCGGGATCCTGACCGAACACTTTGCCGGCGCCTTCCCGCTCTGGCTCTCCCCGGTGCAGGCGAAGGTCATCCCGATCAGCGAGAAGCACCTCGATTACGCCAAAAAGGTGGAGGAGGCGCTCATCCAGGCTGGTGTACGGGTCGAGACCGACGAGCGGAGCGAAAAGGTCGGGTACAAGATCCGGGAAGCACAGCTTCAGAAGATCCCTTATATGCTGGTGGTTGGGGACAAGGAAATCGAGAGCGGCACAGTCTCTGTCCGCGACCGGGGCGAAGGCGACCTCGGCTCAATGAGTCTCGACGAGTTCCTCCGGAAATATCAGGAGGCTCTCTAAGCAGCACATCCCATCCGTCTATCGGCAGAACGACAGCCCTGAGCGCTGGAAACGGTGCTCAGGGCTGTTCTGTTTCCCGGCATGGGAGAAAGCTTTACCTTCATTCAAACCCTCCCCCACCGCCGGCTTCTAAAAGGCTGCGCGTTTTTGATGCGCAGCCTTTTCGTTTCGTGCTATTTTGCGCCGTACTGGTCATAATAGGCGTCGATCGCCTCTTTGATCCGGTCGTCGATAACGACCCTGCCGCCGCATTCCCGGTTGTATAGGTGCTCGATCACCTCCGCCATAGTGACGATCGCCTCCGCGTCAAAGCCGTAGAGCGCCTTGATCTCCTCGAGCGCGCTGCCGCTCCCGCTCTTTCCCCGCTCCATCCGGTTGAGGGAAACGATCAGTCCGACGACTTCTACATTTCCTTGCGCCTTAACAATGGGATAGGTCTCCTCAATCGACTTTCCGGAAGTGGTAACGTCCTCGATGATGACCACCCGGTCGCCGTCCCGGATCGGGCTGCCGAGGAGGACGCCGGAATCCGCGCCGTGATCCTTCTCCTCCTTGCGGTTGGAGCAGTAGCGGATCTCCTTGCCGTAAAGCTCGCTGAAGGCGATGACCGTGGCGACGCTCAGCGGGATCCCTTTATAGGCCGGGCCGAAGAGGACGTCGAAGTCCGTCCCGAAGTGGTCGTGGATCGCTTTGGCGTAATATTCGCCGAGCTTCCGCAGCTGGGCGCCGGTGACATATCCCCCCGCATTCATGAAGAAGGGGGATTTCCTCCCGCTTTTCAGGGTGAATTCGCCGAATTTCAGCACCTCGCTCTCCACCATAAATTCAATGAATTCCTGTTTGTACCGTTCCATTCTGATTCTCCTTTTCCTCCCCTGGATCAGCAGGGGAGCAGATCGTTTATTTCCCAAACCAGAGGGTATAGGAGGCCTCGCCCCCGTTCAAAAACACCTCGACGGTTTTTGTATCCTTTAGGATTTTCACCTCAGTCAGCGGCTTGGGCAGGGTGACCGGGAAAGAAGCCCCGGCAATCAAAACCTCCCTTTCGGAAAGCGTCACCAGCTCGTCCCTCTCGGTCAGGAGCGGGGCCGCCTCCCGGACCGGGGAAAGACGGATAGTCCCGTCCTCCGCTATGGAAAATTCCCGCGGGAGGGTGAGCGCCCCGGCGTAATCCGCCCCCTGGTCGAGCTCCTTCTTCCAGTCGTAAAGCCAGCCGATGACGATCCGCCGCCCGTCGGGCGCTTCAAAGCTCTGGGGCGCGTAAAATTGGGGGCCGGCTTCAGGCGTCTGCGCCTGCCCGACGGTGAAGCGCTCCCCGTCGAACGCCCCCGTTAAAAACATCGACGAATGGGTGGGGCGGTCCATCTGGGAAAACATCAGGACATAGTGATCGCCGAACTTGAAAAAATCCGGACACTCGATCACTGCCCCGTACTCCACACCTTCTGCAAGCACCCCCTGGTACTCCCAGCGGAGGAGGTCATCCGAGCAGTAGTGAACCACCTTCCCGACGCCGTCCTTTCCGGTACCGCATACCATGTGGTAACAGCCGTCGAAAAAGCTGACCTTCGGGTCGCGGAAATCCCTGCTCCCCTCCGCAGGCGGTTTTGGAATCAGCGGATTCCCATCATACTTTTCAAAGTGGATCCCGTCCCCGCTGACGGCGAGGGACTGGGTCTGCCCAAGAGAATGAGAGACGGAGGTGTAGAAAAGATAGAGACGATCATCTTTTACGACTGCGCTCCCCGAAAAACACCCGCCGTCGTCCTCATAGGGCTGATCGGGATACAGAGCGATGGGAAGCTCCTCCCAATGGAGCAGATCACGGCTGACAGCGTGCCCCCAGTGCATTTGGCCCCACTTCGGCGCATATGGATAGTGTTGAAAAAAAGCATGATACCGGCCTTTAAAAAAGCAGAGCCCGTTTGGGTCGTTCATCCAACCCCTTTGCGGCTCGAAATGATATTGCAAACGCTTCGGCATATAATTCGCCTCCGATCTCTGGGCCGCGGCTTCCGTGCTCGGTCCCGGCCCTTTTTTATGTTCACCACTTTGCCTGATGCGGGCTCGCCGAGGCAATCCCGCGAAAAATTCCGGAGTTTTCCCTCTACATGAAAGGATTTTTTTACGGTCTCCACTCCACTCGATTGACCACCACTCCAGCAGGCGTGATGTCGACGATCCCATAGCCGGGGGATGAATCCTTGGGGCAGGAGGGGCTGCCGGGGCAGAGGAGAAACAATCCGTCCTCATACAGCTGCCGGGCAGTGTGGGTGTGGCCGTGCAGCGCGATATCGCAGCCGTTTTCACGGGCGGCGCGGATCAGCTCGTCCGGCGCGGATTTGACATGGTAAAGATGCCCGTGGGTGTAAAAAACCTTATGCCCGTCTTCACAGGCCAGGACAGCCGTAGATGGCTCATCCGAGGCGAAATCGCAGTTCCCGCGGACGGCGAGCATCCGTTTGTCGGGGTAAAGGGCGCGGAGGTCGTCCCATTCCTTCAGCCCATCACCGAGGTGAAGAAAGACGTCCGCGTCATGCAGGTGGCGCTTTACGATTTCAAGCGCTGTAAAAAAATCGCGGTGGGTATCCGACAGGACAACGATTCTCATGCTGATTCCTCCTTACCCTCCCCTGAGGTTTTTAGGGGGCCGGGTGCCCCCCGGCGGAGTATCTCCACAGGCAAACGCGACCCAAAAATAACCCGAAGGGCGGCATTAGTAACCTGCGAGGCACCTCGCAGGTATATTATCCTAAAATTGGTAAAATGTTAAGGTGCGAATTGTCCTGCCCGGTCACGGGCGGACGGGTACTATTCACAAATATTGTAGCATAGAAATAAGATATAGGGAATAGCTTTATGAAATGAGGGATGCCGATATGGCGAACGAATTTTCGCAGGCACAGTTGAATATGCTCCTTAAAATGGCGGGGAAGAAGCTCGGAACCGATCCGGAGACCCTCCGCAAAACGTTGGAAAACGGAAACGCCGACGCACTGCTTCAGCAGTCGAAGAACTCGAACGAGCAGCTCCGGCAGGCGCTTTCCAACCCGGAATTGGCTTCCAAGCTGATGGAGTCGCCCCAGGCGAAGGAGCTTCTGAAAAAATTGACAGGGGGTTAATCCGATGGATGATCTGATGGCGAAACTGCAGCAGATTTTAAACAGCAGCGAGGGGCAGGAAAACCTCAAGCAGGTCGCGGGGATGCTGGGCGGGCAGAACGGCCAGCTCGACCTGGGCGCCATCAGTTCGATCCTCGGGCAGGGAGGAGGGCAGGCGGAACCCCCTAAAGAATCCGCCCCGCCCAACCCGCCTGTTCCAAACCTGAGCGGCCTCGATTTAGGTGGGCTCGGCCTGGGCGGGCTTGACGTCGGGTCGCTCCTCAAGGTTCAGGGCATCTTCCAAAGCATGAACCAGGACAATAAAAACACGGCCCTGATCCGGGCGCTGCGCCCCCATCTGCGGGAGGAGCGGCAGCATCGGGTGGACGAAGCCCTGCGGCTGATGCAGCTGATCTCAGTCCTCCCGGCCCTGCGGGAAAGCGGCCTGCTTGGAAAACTTTTTGGTGGTGATTGACGGTGCCGGAACGGAATTATACAAATTCAGAAGTGCGCTCGATGCAGCAGGACGCTATCCAGCGGGTGATGGAGATGCAGCGGATTGCAAACGAACGGCTCCAGCGCAGCAACGCGGTGCTGACCAGCCGCCAGGAGGAGCCCCCGCCGCAGCCGCAACCAGCGCCGCGCCGGCAAGAAAACCCGCCGCAGAACCGCCGTCAGCCCACGCCCCCATCCCACGGACGAGGGGACAGCCGCGGTTCTTCCCCGTCGCCCACCCACCATGCCATGCCGGTAAAGCTCGAAGAACCGGCGCCGGAGCGTTCATCTGTACCCGCACCAGCGCCTTCCCCTTTTTCCTCCGGCGCTCTGGAAGGGTTTATCCACCGGCTGGGGTTGGAAACCGACCAGCTCATCCTGATCGGCCTGCTTCTCCTTCTAATCAACGAAGGGGCGGACACCACCCTGATCCTCGCCGTCTTTTACCTGCTGATTTAACCGGGAATGCGGGGGGAATCCCGCTTTGTCCCGGATCCATTTTCCCACGAAAAAAGCACTTGCGTTAAGCAAGTGCTTTTTTGCATGATTTAGAGGCTCAATTAAATTTACTCCGCTTTGCCTTTCTTGTTCAGGAAAACGGCGTCATCCTCGATGGCCGGGCCTGATTCAATGCTGATAGTAACCGGTAGGCTTTTTATCATATGCCATCCCCTTTCCCGCGTTTCGGAAGAGGGGACGGCACTGCCCGCAGGGGAACCGGGCGGCGGTTATTCGATCTCAATTTCCTCCCTGGAAAAGTCGAGAAAGACACGGGTCCCGCTCCCGGGCTCGGAGGAGATCCGAATGGTGTGCCCGAGCTTCCCCAGGATTTCCCGGCAGAGATAGAGCCCGATCCCGGTCGATTTTTTATCCATCCGCCCGTTGTAGCCGGTGAAGCCCCGCTCGAAGATCCGCGGGAGGTCTTCCGGCTGGATGCCGATCCCGGTGTCTTCGAGGATCAGCGTTTTCCGGGTGCCGGGTGCCATCCGGAGCGAGATGCTCCCCCCGGGCGGCGTGTATTTCAAGGCGTTGGAGAGGAGCTGTTCCAGCACGAAGACGATCCACTTTTCATCGGTCAGCACCCGGCCGGGAAGCTCCTCCAGCCGGAGTGAAATCTTTTTGTGGATGAAAACGACGGAATATTTTTTCACCGCCTGCCGGACGAGCTCATCAAGCGGACGACCCTCCAGCCTCAGGTCGCCCGAGAGGCTCTCCAGCCGGAGGTATTGCAGCACCATTTCGACATACTGCTCGATCTTGAAGAGCTCCTGCTCCAGCTCGGGGGAAGAGCCATCCCCGCTCTGCAAAAGAAGCCGCATCGCCGAAATCGGCGTTTTGATCTGATGCGCCCAGAGGGTGTAGTAATCGACCATTTCGGAAAGCCTGCCGTCAGACTGGGAAACGATCTCCGCCCGTTCCCGGTGGAGCAGCTCGAGCAGCTCCCGGTAATCCCGCTCGATCAGGTGGCCCGGCTCTGGAAGGCGGTCGAGGGTGACGGTGATGCTGCCAAGCGCATCCCGCAGCAGGAGGTGCTTTTTGCGGTACTTCCAGAAATCGTACCAGACGATCGCCGCAATGACGACAAGGGTCAGCAGGGCGGCATAAAGGTAGGCCTCCGGATCCACTCGGTAGAGCAGGTAGACGACGAGGAAGATCAGCAGGAAGCAGTTCAAGGCGACGATGCTTTTTAAGCGGTAGCGAAGGTAGGCGCAAAAGAGTTTCAGGCCGGATTCATCATGCTTCATTGTCGTCCTCCAGCAGATAGCCCAGCCCCTTTTTGGTCTGGATCAGTTCCTCCAACCCGAGGTCTTTGAGCTTTCGGCGCAGCCGCGCCACGTTAACGGTGAGGGTGTTGTCGTCGATAAAGCTGTCGTTATCCCAAAGGTGGCGCATCATCGCCTCGCGGGAAACGGTGCGCCCCCGGTTTTCAAAAAGGAGCTGGAGGATTTTATATTCGTTCTTAGTCAGGTCGAGCTTCTCTCCCCGGTAGGAGACGCTGGCGTCCCCGAGGTTTAAAAGGACGCCCCGGCACTCGAGGGTGTTGATCTGCTCCCGGAAGGAGTAGGTTCTGCGCAGCAGCGCCTGGATTTTTGCAACGACGACGTTTAAATCAAAGGGCTTTGCGATAAAATCATCCCCGCCCATATTGACCGCCATAACGATGTTCATGTTGTCCCCGGCGGAGGAGAGGAAGATGATCGGCACCTGGGAACGCTTCCGGATTTCGGCGCACCAGTGGTAACCGTTATAGGAGGGCAGCGCGATATCCATCAGCACCAGATGGGGTTTGTATTGTGCAAAAAAACCGGTGACGTCCCGAAAGTCGGTGATATACGCGGCTGCGAAGCCCCAACCCTCCAGGGATTTTTTCAGCGTTTCCGCGATGGTGTAGTCGTCTTCCACAATCAAGATTTTATACATAGCCCTCTCCGTTTCAGTTTTTTCTTTCCCCTTTAGTATAAACGGTTTGAGGCGGAAAAGCAACGAGAGGAGATTTCGTCTGGAGCACCTTGCTATGTCCATCCGTTTTATTTATAATTGAAATAAAGGCTTTTTCAAATGAAAAGTGGTTTTTATTCCAATCCGATCGAGGAGGAACCGCCATGACAAACGAAAAAAGACACTCGCCGCTTCTCTTCAGCGCCGTCCTGCTTCTGCTTCAGCTGGGCATCCTCGCCCTGGGGGCGCTTCCCAACGCGGTGATGTCCGCCTCGGCGACCGCCCCGGATGAGTGGATCACCGTCACCTGCTCTTATTACAGCTTGTATCCGATCGGCGCCGGGGCCTACTTCGCCCCTGCCTTTTCCATCCTGTTTGCCGTTTTATCGGCAGGGTGGTGCACGGTCTGCCTGATCCGGCGCAGGAGCGTCCTCGAAACCAGATGGATCTGGGTTGCGGCCTTTGATCTCACCATCTGCGTCCTTTCCTTCTCGTCGCTCTGGCGGTACGGCCCGGCGTACCTGTCGCCCTCCAATTACGGGATTGCGGCGCTGTCGCTGGCTGCGTTTTTCTTCCTCATCTTGGCTCAACGGCGCTCAGCCAAGCGCAGGAAAGCAGAGGAGGATTTGCCGCAGTAGGCAAGCGGCCTGCTGTGCAAGGCTTAAAAAGAGTCCGGGCCCCTTTTGATAGGGCCGGGCTCTTTTCTGTTATTCTCCCGCCTCGGATCCCTGTCCGGCCGCGGACGCACCGGAACGATCCTGGCTCCCCTTCGCAAAAAGCTCCATCGCCACGCCGGAATCCCGCACCAGCAAATCCTTCGGGAACTTCCGGAGGATCATGAAGACGTAGAGATCCCCTGCGGCCCTGATCAAGAAGGCATACGGCGGCCCTTCCAGAGAGAACAGGTCGGAAATCGGGGCGAAGAACGCCGCGGGGACGATCATGGCAGCGGCAATCGCCAGGCCGCCGATATTCACGAGCAGGGCCGATTTTTTGTTTTTTTGCAGATCGATGCTGTGGACGAGCCGGTACCCCTCCGGCAGATCGGTAGTGTGCATAAACTCCCTCCTGACGGTTCAACGGTTGTTTTGAGCTTCCAATACTGCAAAGGCAGCCGCCCGAATATAGGTTCATTATACCGGTTCTCAGAAAAAAATTAACGGGATCGGGACTGCCCTCTCAAAATTTGCAGAGAACTCCCTCCCCTTGTGCCCCATCCGCGGGTATGCTACAATAGTGGCAGAAAAAGGGGTGGTTGTTTTGGCGAAATCTCCCAACCAGAAATTAAAGCTGCTCTATCTGTCGCGGATTTTGCAGGAGCGGACCGACGAAGAGCACAGCCTCACCGTCCGGCAGATGATCGAGGCGCTGGAGGAATACGGCATATCGGCGGAGCGCAAGTCGATCTACGACGACCTGGAGGCGCTCCGGCTGTTTGGGCTGGACATTGCGGCGACCCAGGCGAAAAGCCGCGGTTATTTCCTGGCAAACCGGGAGTTCGAACTGCCGGAATTAAAGCTCCTGGCCGACGCCGTCGCCTCCTCCAAATTTATTACCGAGAAAAAATCCAACCAGCTGATCAAAAAGATCGAGGGGCTCGCCAGCAACTACGAGGCGCGCCAGCTCCAGCGGCAGGTTTTCGTCTCGAACCGGGTCAAGACGATGAACGAAAAGGTCTATTACAATGTCGACGCCGTCCATCAGGCGATTTCGGCGGAGCGCCAGGTGTCGTTTTGCTACTTCGATTACAACACCGCCAAGGAAAAGGTCTACCGCGGCGGCGGGGAAACCCGGAAGGCGAGCCCCTACGCACTGGTCTGGGACGACGAAAATTATTATATGGTCGCCTATTACGAGAAGTATGAGACCATCGCCCAGTTCCGGATCGACAAGATGGAGCGCATCTCCGTCCTCGAGGAGCGGTGCGTCCCCCGGCCTGCGGGGTTCGACGCGGCGGTCTATTCCCAAAGGATCTTCAGCATGTACGGCGGCGAGGAGGAGGTCGTCCGGCTGCGGTTTGACGATTCCCTCATCGGGGTCGTCCTCGACCGGTTCGGGAAGGATGTGCCGGTCGAGAAGCTGGGCGGCGGTTCCTTCGCCGTCCGGGTTCACGTCGCCGTCAGCCCGACCTTTCTGGGGTGGCTCTTCCAGTTCGGCGGGCGGGTTTCCGTCCTCTCGCCCCAGAGCCTGATCGACCGGATGCGGGAACAGCTGGAAACGGTGACGAAGCTTTACAGCGGGGAGGAATAGCAGGTTCCTTATCGAAAAACGCGGCGGAAAGATCCCGCCGCGTTTTGCGATATTCAGATGCTGTCCCGCCACCGATTACAGACGGTGTGGAGCGCTTCACAGGATTCCTCCGTCCAGCGGTAGGCTTGATCGTCAATAGCAACGGATTCACTCCCCGCACCGGAAACGGCCGTCTGGCTTCCATCGCCATACCAGATCACTACCCGCCAGACCTGCCCGTAATAGACCGTATCCTGTTCCCCGAGAACGGTCAAGGCATTGAGGATCCCGATGATTTCATCGGTCTGCTCCTGATTCAGTATCAGATAGGTGTAAGACGCTTCCGTTGGATACTCGATCCGGATTTCTTTGACCTGATCGGCGGTCATTTCGGCAAAGGGCCGGCGTTCTGCCTCCGGGCGGCATCCCGCCGCAAAAAAGGTGAGGAGCAGCCCCGCCAAAAAGGGCAGGGCGTACCGGCGCATCCGCCGGGTCAACGGCCTTTTTTCTTTTTGGGGAATCGAAGCCATATCGCGCCTCCTTTCCCCGCACGAATCATCAAAAAAATATGATAGGCGAATAAACCGATAAAGATAACAAGGAGCAAAAGCGTAAACCGGTCTTCATGGATATACGTTATGGCACCGGCAGGCTCCTGATAGGTTCCCGCGTCAAACAAGGCCGATAACCCATAAAAAGGCATATGAAGTACCAGCATTACAAACCCCAGCGCGTAAGACCATCCCAGTTCGAGTTCTAAAGCGCCGCCGCTGGGCACAGCCATGAGAATTCCCAGCAGGAGCAGGCCCAGCCAGAGCGAA
>JAAWBP010000157.1 GCA_022792755.1 Oscillospiraceae bacterium
CTGGAGGAACCGTACAGCCATCCAAGGAATCTGGCGGCCGGAAGAATTGGTTGGCAAGACTTGTATTGCTATCGTAAATCTCCCGCCGAGACCCATGATGGGCATCGACTCCTACGGTATGCTGATCAGCGCGGTTCATAACGAGGAAGGTAAAGAAAAACTCCATCTTTTGATGGTGGACAATCACATTCCGGCAGGTGCAAAGCTCTATTAAGATGTACTGTTTTACCCATTAAAACGGGATTTACTTCATTGTCAGCAATCGCCCCAAATGCACATTTACATCATCTGATATAGGAAAGTGTACAGAGCTGAAAAAATTGCATATTTTTAATTTTCAGGCCTTGAGGAGTAAAAAACGCTCAAGGTTTTTTTGTTGTGAAATCGCAAACTACGAAGAAAATCCTTTCCCGTATATAATAATCGCAAAGGAAGGAGAGAATTTGATATGAGCAATCTTTTAGTAGAGGTGCGTCCTGAACTCGTTCCGGAATAGTAGATAGACACCTGCCGTTTGTACCGGATAAGATTACATACAGCTCACACAAAAAGTGATTTGGAAAGGAAAATGCGGCTGAGAATGGACTGCTGTCGTTAAGAACAGAGCTGTAAACAGAACAGGTTTCCGGTCAGCTCTCCGGCTGCATTGGGAAAAAGGGTTCATTCGGTTGATTGACATTTCTATAAAAACGTTTTTTCTTCTTGTTTCCGAAGGGCATTTGGAGTATGATTGATGTGAAAGCGGTTTCGTTCGAATCGCTCCAGTCTGATCGATTCGGGGGCTGATACAAGTCCTTAAACTATATTTACCGAAGGATGAAAGAAAATGGCCGTGGAGAAGCTGAAAAAAATATGGTTCTGCGTCATGGTGGAGACAGCACTGATCGCCTGTGTAGCCCTTGCAAATCTATCCCTTGAACCGTTACACTATTTTTTCTTCTATAACCTTTTATATGGTGTCCTGTTCAGTTTTTTGGTTCCGCTTCTTGTGCTGCGCAAGAAAAAAGAGACGCTTGATCTGGTTGGAGTAAAGCCTTTGGGCAAGAAGCAGCTGCTCGTTTTGGTTTTATTTGTCGCATTTTCAGTCGGCGGACAGTTGATTCCAATTGTGATTTCGGGTGGAGTGATTCCATGGAACCTGCTTCCCATGGGCGTGATCCCCCTTATCATGACAACATTTTTTGAAGAGTTTTTATTCCGCGGCTTTTTTCAGACCAGACTCGAAAAGGATTTTGGAGCGCTGCCTGCAATCCTCATTTCCGGGCTGATGTTTTCGCTGTATCACATCGGCTACCCTGGATTCCGCACCTTTCAAGACCTTTTGCTGCTGTTCGCTGTCGGGATTGGATTTGCCGCCGCTTATAAACTTTCCGGCAGCAATTTGATCGTCTCGTATTTTGTAAACCTTCCCAACGCGTTTGTGACCTATCTCCTGAAGTTCGAGCAGTTTCCGACGATGGGGCTTTCCTCGACAATAGCAGGCGTCATTACGTTGTGCCTTATCGCAGCGGTTTTTATCGTCTTTGGGGTAACTGCTAAAAAGGTGGAAGAGGGCGAGCGCGAGGGGTTCGAGTGATTTATGTCAGCGAAGGGAAAATAAAAGCGTTTCTATCCCGGCGGAAAAAGGAGGGACTGCGGTGTATATTGAGAATCGATATTGGAACAACTACATCGGCGATACGGACGACAGCCTGACGTTGGTCGATTATCTTGAAGATAAGGGGAAGGAAACGCTTTCTCTCAAAGAAATTTTTGAGGATACAAGGCTCAGTAAACTGAACGGGAAGATCAGGAGGACAGAAGCCTCTCTCGAATATACCGACCGGGAAGGACGGGAGCATTCTTTTTATTATGCCATCGACCTTGTAGCCGACCTCGCCGCCCTGTTGCTGGAGTGCCGTGTGAGCGGGAATGTCAGCCTGAAAGAGTTGTCCAGGGGATATTCTCCGGACCGAACGGTTCGGATCACCGCGGCGCCGGAAGAGCATGACTGGCTCAATGGAGTTTTGAAGGATTTTGCGGAAAATCCGCTGGAATATGATCTCGCAGAAATGATGGATGAGGACAGTGCGAAAGAGATGGCCCAGCTTGTAGAAAGACTGCGTAAGGAACTGTATGAAGCCGATGGAAGCAGCTTCGGCAAAGCGGATACGTCCGCAGACGCGCCGGAACCGGAAGAAGAGAAGGAGATGTCAGAGATGGATTTATTGGAGCAATGCCAAATTTGGCACGAAAACGATGAGCATACGAAAATTATCGGCGCCCTGGAGGAGATACCCGAAGAGGAACGCACCGCGGCAATCGATATGGAGCTCGCCCGTGCCTATAACAACCTGGCCGATCCGGCCGACCCAGAGGGGCGAAAAGCGCTCTGGTATGCCCTCGGCCTGCTGAGAGGGCACAGAGAGGAGCTGGAAGACGATTACAGCTGGAATTTTCGGATGGGATACGCCTATTACTATCTGGATCAGGAAGGGCCTGCGATGCGGTATCTCAAGAGGGCGTTGGAGCTTCATCCCGGCGATGATCCAAGGTATAACACCGAGGCGGAAATCCGTGAACTGATCGACGACTGCCGCCACCGGCTCTCCCTGCCGCGCTTTGAGGAGAATTTTCGGGGGCGCACTATAAAAACCTGGGCGGCTTTTGAGCAAATCGAGGCGGAGCTTCGCCGGATCATGGACGAAGATGCCCGCAATGAGCGGGGAGAAGAGCTGATCGCCAAATGTGAGGAAGTACTGCATTTGACGTTCCACGATATCTCTTTTGAAATGGGGTTCAACGGCCAAAAATATGAACTGATTCTCACACCTGAAGGGGATAAAGTAAGGCTGTTTGAGCTCGTATATTTTAAACGCCACGCCCCGGATTCCCTCTTAGACCGCTGGAACTTCCTCGTCGGCCGCCAGCCCGTCAAAAACTGCGGCCTGCGTTCGGGCGAATGGGAGGTCTCCGGCGAGGACGTACGGGTCTGGACGGAGCGGCTGGGCGATCACAGCGTCGGGCTGAACCTTTACTGCGAAAAGCTGCTCCCCCTTTTAAAAGAAGACGAAAACAGAGCGTGGTGGATGCTCTCCACCCTGATCGATCAGGTTTTGGGAGAAATCCCCAACATGATGTATATTGAGACCATCGATCTGCTGGAAACGCCGAAGGAGGGGACGTCTATCCCCCTGACGGATCTGTCCGAGGTGTTGGAGGATATGGGTTTGCACATCTCCCTCGATCCGCAGGAATACCTGGAAAACAGCTATGTAGGATACCATATGGAGCCGAATGAAGACCGGGATGCTGAGTTTAGAATGGACGTGATTGCCGGCTCCACCAGCTGTGTGCCGCTGCTCAACGACTACCTGAACGATGAGAGCGATGGAATGGATGAACTTCATCTGGACGGTGCAGTGGGAGCTTGCTTGTGCTATCCCCTTTATGTCTTTGACGGGGAGGACAGAAGCCAGAAGATTTTTGACTTCAGAGATGCACTCGAAAACGCCGTAGAGGAACGGGCCGGCAGGGAAGCTGTCACGCTGACCGGCGGGGCGACAGGGGTGCACTGCGGTTATGTCGACTGTATCATATGGGATCTGGATCCGTTTTTAGAGGCCGCCCGCAGCTTTTTTGAAACGACATCCTTGCCCTGGGCTGTCCTGCGTGTGCTCCGCCGCGATGCGCAGGCTGTAACCCTGTTTGACCGGGAAGAGGATTCAAACGACGAGGAACGGGAAGAGGAGTGACGCGGCGGAACGAACGTCCCTGACCCGGCTGGATCGAGGAAACGACAGACCGGCTGGCCCAATGATTGAGTCAGCCTTGGATGAATGAGGCATAGAAATGATAGAGATAAAAGGAAAATACAACGAAGCGAAGATATTCACCGATGTGGTGGACAACGCTTCCGTGGCGCAGGTGCTCGAGCTGTGCAATCAGGAATTTGCCGCGGGAAGCCGGATCCGGCTGATGCCGGACATCCACGCGGGAGCGGGATGCACGATCGGCACCACCATGACCATCACGGATAAAATCGTGCCGAACCTTGTGGGGGTTGACATCGGATGCGGTATGGAAACCATCCGCATCAGGGAATCCCATATTGAACTCCAAAAGCTGGATAAGCTGATATATGAGAAAATCCCTTCGGGTTTTGGGATCAGAAGCAAAGTACATCCCTATTTGAAACAGGTGGAGCTCGGTAAGCTGTGCTGTGCAAAGCATGTGGACATTCCGCGTGCGGAAAAGAGCATCGGCACGCTGGGCGGCGGAAACCATTTCATCGAAGCGGATAAAGACGATGAGGGGAACCTCTACATCGTCGTCCATTCCGGTAGCCGTCACCTGGGGGTTGAAGTGGCAAAATACTATCAGGAGGAAGGCTACAAGGTGCTCAACGGCACAGACGATGCCTCCATCGAGGCGATGATCGCTCAGATGAAGCAGGAGGGGCGCCAGAAGGAAATCCAAAAGGAAGTAAAGCGGCTGAAAAATCTGAAACAGACAAAGATACCAAAGGCGCTCGCTTATCTATCCGGGGAGCTGTTTGAACAGTATCTGCATGATATGAAGATCGTCCAGCAGTTTGCCGCGCTGAACCGCCGGGCGATGATGGACGAGATCGTAAAAGGCATGAAGCTCCATGTGGAGGAGCAGTTTACAACGATTCACAATTACATTGATACCGATCGGATGATTCTGAGAAAGGGCTCCGTTTCAGCCCAGTCGGGGGAAAAGCTGCTTATCCCGATCAATATGAGGGACGGCAGCTTGATCTGCCTGGGAAAAGGCAACGAGGACTGGAACTTCTCCGCACCGCATGGGGCGGGCAGGCTGATGAGCCGCGCCGAGGCAAAACAGTCGTTCACGGTTTCGGAATTCAAAAAGCAGATGGCAGACGTCTACACGACATCGGTGAGCAAGTCGACCCTCGACGAATGCCCCATGGCATATAAGGATATGAAAGCGATCCTAGACAACATCGGACCTACGGCGGAAGTGATTCAGACGATCCGCCCGATTTACAATTTCAAAGCAGGAGAAGAGGACTGAGGAGGATTCGGAATGGGACTCGATATTTATGCCGGCACGCTGACCAGATACTATATGCACGACTGGAAAAGCGTCGTGCAGCAATGGGCGGAGGCGAACGGAATGAAATTCCAAAGATTTGCTCCGAATGAGGAGGAGATCGAGGAAGAAACGGATCCGGCCAGAGTTCGGGAAGCAGTGGAAAATTGGCGGGATCAGATTGTCGCCGCTGTTTCCCAGCCGGGGCAGGAGCCTTTCACCCCGTGGCCCGAGGACTGCGAGCGGCCGTATTATACCGATAAGCCGGATTGGGATGCCTACGGCGCCCTGCTGCTGGCAGCGGCCTGTTACAGCTACGGCGAACCCCTTCCTGCCACGGTGTCCAAGGGGTGGGATTTTATGGAGCATCCCCTGATCCGTCGGCTGTCCGAGGATCAGGAAAAGGTTTGGTCGCTGCTCCGCGGGGCGGTTTGGTGGATCCCGCTGCCGGACGGCTTTTTCTTCGAGGCGCCTCTGCCGACCGGAAACCGGGAGGTAATTGCGACAACGGCGGGCCTGCGCCAAGAGCTCGAGCGGCTCAATGAGCTGGCATGGCGGGCGGACGAGAAAACCATCCTCGGCTGGAGCGACACCGAGGGTTACCCAGCGGATGGGACAGTCAACGACGGCACGGTGCAAACCGGTGAGACCCATACGGTATACGATACACAGTCGCTTGCAAAATTCGCTTTTTCGATTCTTTATCAGGCGCTGCTTTTTTCCGAAATACACCAGGTGCCGATTTTGCTCGATTATTAAAAATACTTTTGACCGGAGGATCAAGCGATGTGTGACGAAACAGGATTGGAGCAGGTGGGCTTCGATGCGATTGCCGAAGCCTTAAATACTTTATACCCGGATCAGGCGGGGGCTTTTTATAGGACGATCGTCCCCTATGCTTTGGGCGGGAATGATCCGCTAGACGGCGTACAAGTCTTTAAAAGTGAACGCGGAATGCCCCACTGGCACTATGTGACCTATGGCTTTACCGAGCTTTACGAAAAAGAAACCGACAATCCGGAAGAGAGCGGGTACGGCTTTGAGCTGACTTTCCGGTTAAAACGGGGCGAAGAGGAGCAGCCGCCCGCCTGGCCGATCAATCTGCTCCAGAATTTGGCGAGGTATGTCTTTTCCAGCGGCAATGTATTCGGTTCGGGCCATCACATGAGCTGCAACGGACCGATTGCCCTGGAAGAGGATACCGAGCTCACCGCACTGGGGTTCAGGACGGACATCGAGCTCGGTGAAATGGATACGCCCAACGGCCATATGGTGTTTTTGCAGGCGGTGGGGATTACCGACGATGAGATGAGCGCCATGATGTGCTGGAACGGAGAAAAGTTTTTGGCATCTCTGGAGCCCTTTTTGCCTTTGTGTATCACCGACCTGCCCCGTCCGTCGCTGATGGAAAACCCGAAAGTGCAGAGAGTATGGGAAAGCGGCGTAGAAGCGGACGGTTCCTCGACCGGGTTCCTTTACCTGGACGAGGTGGGAGCTCAGCTGCAACAGGAGAGAGCGATGATCCGGCTGGGGGCGGGGCATGACGCCATTCTTGCGAATATGCTTCGCGCAAGGGTCGGAAAGGGCAGGAGCCTTTATTTGCAGAGCAAAGAAGCCGCTGTCCTGTTCGAGTTGGGCGAACGGTTCCAGAAAGACCTGTGTGACGGTGTTCTTCATCTCACCCTGACGAAAACCACCCTGGAGGAATTTTGCAGCCTGCTGAAGCCCCATGCGGGGGTTTATCCCTTGCCGGATGTTCCTCTTACATTGGAATTGGTTCCTACAAAAATAACAGATCAGGATGGGAATGTCCTGAAAGTAATTGGATAATGGGGGAAACGTCTGATGAATAAAGTGTTTAAGCAGAATAGGGAAGAAAAAGGCGGCAGGCCGGGCGCCCCTTTTTTAATCGAGCTGTTGTTTCGAGAGCCCGTTTCCATGCCGGACAAGGAAAGCATGACGGCGGCGATGGCGCGCCATGTCGGGACGGTGGATTGTTTTTGCCATGATGAAAAGACAGCGGGCTTTGCCGCGCTCGGCCATGTGGCTGAGTTTAAAGACGGCAAGTGCCCCGTACAGCTGATGATCACCGGATGCAATGCTTTTTCGGCTGACAATTTCGATGAATTTCTCCTGAGCCAGATGTGGGACTGCGTGGATGAAAGAGACCATATTTTTGAGGAGTGCCGTTACCAGGTGGTCGCCGTCGATATGCTCGCTGCCGCCCTTCCCGCACTTGAAAGGGCGAACCTCGACATGGATTTTCTGGATGCCCTGGCGGAGCTTTTCCCCACCTGTGAGGCGTTTTATTTTCAAAACAGCGGAAAGCTGATTCTGGGGCGGGAGGTCAGGGAACACCGGATCGAAGGCGCCGGCCGCTTCATCCGCTTTGGGGTGAACGTGCGGTTTTTCAAGGTGGACGGCACCGAGGATATGGTGGTGGATACGGTGGGGATGAGCACCCTTTTTCTGCCGGATTTGCAGTATCATTTTCACGGCATGGATCCCAACTGGGTCGTGAACCACGCCTACAACACAGCGGCTTATATTCTCGAAAACGACAGCCCGATCAAAGACGGCGAAACCATCGACGGGATTACGGACGGGGCTTTTTCCCGGGATTTGCAGTGGAAATGCCGTTATGAGGAGGCGCTGATCCAGCCAGTGAGGGAAGTGCTCGACATCTGTATGGGTGAAAACGCTTCAGGCGGCAGGCAGTAGCTTTTTGCATCATAGGAAGGAGATAGAATGGAAACCGAATTATATACAGAACAGGAAATGGAAGTGGTTGAAAAACATATCGAGCAGTACTTTGGCGGCTTCGAACATGTTTTTCACGAAATTGCTTCTCCGGATATCCATGTGGATATCTGTGTCATTCCGCCGACCGATGAAAAGCACTTCTATACTTTGGTGACGATGGGGATGGGCGCGCACCGGATGAATGTACCGTCGGAACTCGCGGAGTTTAAACTGGAGCGCGCGGAACTCGCCGTCTCTTTGCCTGCCGACTGGAAAATCGGCGAAGAGGATGAGCGGTGGTACTGGCCGTTTCGGCTTTTGAAGGTGCTGGCCCGTCTGCCTGGCAGCTGCGATACCTGGCTGGGTTGGGGCCACACCATGGACAATGAGGCGCCCTTTGCGGAAAATACCAGCCTGTGTGCTGCTATGCTGATCGGCCCGCAGCGGGTGGAGGAGGGCGGCGACGTCTGTTTTCTCCCCAGCGGCGAGGCGGTCAACTTCTACCAGGTCATCCCTATCTATCAGGATGAGATGGAATATAAAAGGGAGAACGACGCCGATGCATTGCTGCACAGAATGGCGGACATCAGCTTCGTCGTCTATCCGGACCGTCCCAGTGCCATGGATGTCGGGAACCCTGAGGATGCCGATCTGGTGATGGACGATGCAAAATGGCATCTCGAAACCTTGCTGGAGAAGTGTCTCCCGGTGGAAGAGATCACGGCGTTCAACCATCTGGCGATCTACCTTCGATGGCAGATCGAGCACGATCTGATGGGCGAACAGTTTCTGGAGCGGTATGGGGACATGGTGCAGCGGGTAAAGGCAGACCCGGCTCACACTGATCTGCGCCCCTTTATCCGCGATGAACTGGACGGTGTTCTGCTCCCGCAGATGTTTAACCGGAGGGGGGAAGCGTTCGCCTGCTACTATTATGGCGACGGCGATTCTCCTTATTTCCCCTCGGATATCGACGACCATGCCGAGCGGTATTTTGGCCCGGAGCGTTATCATTCCGACGAATTCAAGGATGAAGCCTATCTCTTTGTCCCCTTCGATGAGGACTATTACCAGGCGATGGCGAAGGTGATCGGGCAGAGGTGGAGCGGATGGCAGAACCAGGAGGTCGATGAGGAACAGGCGGAGCCCTCCGCCCTTGCGAACGCGATGATGGATTATCTCGGCTGTCCATGTGAGTATTTTCCGCCGATGAAAGACGACGACCCGATTATTTCCGCCTATCAATATGCGCGCCGAAAGGGTGTGCGGGAGGGCTTTGTCCCCATGCTGGTCGCCGCGGACGAAACGCTGTGGGAGTGCCTGATAATGAACTCCGATCCCGATCATGACGGGGCGGACGATTATGCCTTTGACCGGAAGACGGTGGACGGATACCGCCTCGGCCTGCAAAATAAGTCCTTGAAGGACGGTAAGACAATTTTAGAGGAGCTGCTCGGCGACCGTGAGGAAGAAGCGGAGGACGACGGACTGAGCTGGGAAGAGGAAGTGGTCGGCGAGCTGTCCGGCGGGCAGGCCAACGACCGTCTCCTCTCCTGCTGGGATTTCGGCACAGACAAAACCTGCCCCCTGATCTTGGCGCAGATTCCGGTGAAGGAGCCCTGGCAGGTATTCGCTTGGCTCCCGTTCGGCGGGTGGAACGAGTGCCCCGGCACGGAAGAGCTGATGGCGGTTGCAAAATATTGGCACAAAGAGTATGGAGCAGTGCCGGCCGCACTGACCCATGACGAACTTGAATTCGTTCTGCCAAAGCCGGTTCCAAAAGAGGAGGCAATACATCTTGCCTGCGAGCATTACGGCTTCTGCCCGGATATCGACCAGAACGAAGAGAGTATAGGCGCACATGCCGACAGCCTGCGGCAGTCCAAGGCTTGGTATTTTTGGTGGGATTGATGTGAAGAAAGCCGGGCTTGACCGGCAGTACTCCGCTGTACATGAATCAAAAGAAAGCACTGCCGAGCAATGCGGTTAAATATAGGGGAGCGGGAGAACCCGCAAGGGGGGGAAGATATGACGCTGAAGGAGATCGGCAACGGGCCGGAGTGAGTCGTCTAGGTAATATTCGCCGTATTTGCCTTGATAACGGTTCTTTTGCTCTCCGGCCGCGGGGCGAATTTGATTGCGGGCTACAATACAGCCAGCCCGGAAGAAAAAAGAAATACAATGCAAAGAGGCTGTGCAGGGTAATGGGAACCGGGATGGCGGTGATCACGGTTTTTATTTTGGTGATGGCGGTCGGCGAGGACATCCTTCCAGCGGAAACCGCCTCTGTTTTCGGCGTGATTACCGTGGCCGATATTGTCGTGATGATGGTACTGGCAAACACGATCTGTAAAAAATAAGGCAAGACAAGCTGATCTTTAGGATAAAAGGTTCCCAAACATTCGGGAAGCGATTCCGCTTTTTCCATTGACTTTCTGCCCTAGCGTTTGTACAATGAAGGAAAGGCGTTCTGCCTGAGTCAATCAATCCGTCAAAGGAGAATTGAAATGGAGAAATATCAACAGAAGAGCGCGCCTGAACGCAGCCTTTGGGCGCAGTTCGACGCGCTGCAGCTTGGAATGGATTGGGACGAATCCGACATCCTCAAACCGCAGATCTTGATTGAAGACGTTTTGGGCGACAGCCATCCGGGGAGCAAACATCTAGATAAGCTGGCGGAGCAGGCGAAGACCGGCGTCTATGAGTCGGGCGGCCGTCCGGCCCAGTTCCACGCCACCGATATCTGCGACGGCTGTGCACAGGGCCACAACGGGATGAACTACATCCTCGCCTCCCGTGAAGTGCTGGCCGATATGGTGGAAATCCACGGTTCCGTCAATCCGTGGGACGGGATGATCCTCCTCTCCTCCTGCGACAAGTCGATCCCCGCCCACCTCAAGGCGGCTGCCCGGCTCGATATCCCGACCGTGTTTATTCCGGGCGGGAGTATGCGCCCCGGGCCGTATATGTCGACTTCGATCAAGGCGGGGGATATCTCCCTCCGGCAGAAGCGGAAGGACGCGATCACCGAACAGGAGGTTCGGGATTATAAGCTGACCGGCTGCCCCTCCCTCGGCGCCTGCCAGTTTCTCGGAACAGCCAGCACGATGCAGTGTATGGCGGAGGCGCTCGGCCTCGCGCTGCCGGGAAGCGCCCTCGCCCCGGCGACGATGCGGGATATCCTTTCGCTGGCGCGGCTCGCCGGCCGCCAGGTGATGAAGCTCGCTAAAATGGGGCTGACGGCGAGCCGGATTCTGACCCGTGAGGCGTTCGAAAATGCCATTGTGGTACACAGCGCGATCGGCGGATCAACTAATGCAACCCTCCATCTGCCTGCGGTCGCCCGGGAGCTGGGGATCGACCTGCCGCCGGAGCTGTTCGATGAAATCAACCACAAAATCCCCCACATTGGGAATATTTATCCGAGCGGCCAGCATGTGACCGAAGCCTTCTGGTTTGCGGGCGGGATCCCGATGGTTCAGCTCATGCTGAAGGACTACCTCCATCTCGATGCCATGACAGTCACCGGAAAGACGCTGGGAGAAAACCTGGAGGATATTCAGAAAGACGGCTTCTTTGAGCGGAACATCGGCTACCTTGCCAATTACGGATTAACCCGGGAGGATGTGATCCGCCCAGTTGCTGAAACGAAGGAAATGGGCTCGATCGCCGTACTCAAAGGCAATATTGCCGAAGAGGGAGCGATTGTGAAGTACGCCGCTATCTCGGAGGATATGTTGGTTCACCGGGGCAACGTTAAGGCGTTTGACAGCGAAGAGGCGTGCTATTATGCGGTCGTTGAAGGCCGGGTGGAGCCGAATGACGTCCTGATTATCCGGTACGAGGGCCCGCGGGGCTCCGGAATGCCGGAAATGGTTATGACGACCGAGGCGATTGTCTGTGATGAGCGGCTCAACGGGACGGTTTCGCTGGTGACGGACGGGCGTTTTTCGGGCGCGACCCGGGGACCCTGCATCGGGCATGTGTCACCCGAGGCGGCGGCAGGAGGGGCGATCGCCTTTGTGGAAAACGGGGATGTGATCGAGTTCGACATTCCGAACCGGCGGCTGAATGTCGTCGGAATCGCAGGGGAAGAGTGTACGCCGGAAGAGGCCGCCGCTGTGCTGAGGGAACGCGCGAAAACAGGGATCAAGCCGCGGCAGGAGCGCAAAGGGATCTTCAAACGCTATACCGAAACCGCCTTGTCCGCGATGAAGGGCGCCTCGATGGAATGACCCTTATGCCGTAAACGGAACGCACGGCCGTCGTATGCCGTCAGAACATGGCTTATGGAATAATTTACAAAATTCCGGATAATATTTTGGGCAGAATTTTTGGCCGGTTTCTCTGTGAAACAGACAAAAAGCCATAGACTTTTTTGAGACCAAGTGGTATGATATTGGTATCATTGAAAATATAGGAGGATGTAACATGATTAATACACCCGTTGTTAAATTGGGGATCGTTGCGGTCAGCCGCGACTGCTTCCCGATGTCGCTGTCCGAGAGCCGCAGAAAAGCGGTTGTAGCCGCCTATAAAGCCAGCGGCGGTGAGATTTATGAGTGCCCGGTCACCGTTGAAAACGAGAAGGACATGCTCAAAGCGGTTGAGGATATCAAGGCTGCCGGCGTCAATGCGCTGGTTGTCTACCTCGGCAACTTCGGCCCGGAGACCCCGGAGACTCTGCTCGCTAAGACCTTCGGCGGCCCGGTGATGTTCTGTGCTGCCGCTGAGGAGACCGGTGACAACCTGATTGATGGGCGCGGAGACGCGTTCTGCGGAATGCTCAACGCAAGCTACAATCTCGGCATCCGCAAGATCCAGGCGTATATCCCGGAATATCCGGTTGGCACCCCGGACGAAATCATTGGCATGATCAATGACTTTATCCCGATTGCCCGCGTCGTAATTGGCCTTTCCAAGCTGAAGATCATCACCTTCGGCCCGCGCCCGAACGACTTTCTCGCCTGCAACGCGCCGATTCAGAAGCTCTTTGACCTCGGCATCGAGGTGGAGGAGAACTCTGAGCTCGACCTTCTTGCCGCTGTTCAGAAGCATAAAGACGATCCGCGCATTCCGGAAGTTGTTGCCGATATGGAAAAAGAGCTCGCTGGAAACAACCCCTGGAAAGACCTGGTTCCGAAGCTTGCGCAGTTTGAGATCACCCTGCTCGATTGGGCGGAGGCGCACAAAGGCTCCAGAGAGTTCGTCGCGTTTGCCGACAAATGTTGGCCTGCGTTCCAGACCGAGTTCGGTTTCTGCCCCTGCTATGTCAACAGCCGTCTGACCGGCCGCGGAATCCCGGTTTCCTGCGAGGTTGATATCTACGGCGCGCTTTCCGAGTATATCGGCCAGCTCGTTTCCGAGGATATCGTCACCCTGCTCGACATCAACAACACCGTTCCGGCAGATATGTACAACAGCGATATCAAAGGCAAATTTGATTACGCGCACAAGGATACCTTTATGGGCTTCCACTGCGGCAACACCAATTCCAGCAAGCTTGCCGAGTACGCCCTGAAATATCAGCTGATCCAGCACCGCTGCCTCGAGCCGGACAGCGAGCCGAACGTCAGCCGCGGTACCCTCGAAGGCGATATCAAGCCCGGCCCGATCACTTTCTTCCGTTTGCAGTCCACTGCGGACACCAAGCTGAAAGCTTATGTCGCAGAGGGTGAGATTCTGCCGGTTGCGACCCGTTCCTTCGGCGGCATCGGCATCTTCGGCATTCCGGAGATGGGACGTTTCTACCGCCACGTCCTCATTGCCAAGAGATACCCGCATCACGGTGCGGTTGCCTTCGGCCACTTCGGAAAGGCGCTCTTCAACGTCTTCAAATATCTCGGCATCGAGGATATCGGCTTCAATCAGCCGAAGGGGATGCTCTACGAGACTGAGAATCCGTTTGAGGGATAAGAACCTGACCCGTTAGCGAAATCGAAGATTTCGAACGGGTACCCCAGAACCTTGTTGCCTTCGGCAATAAGAACCCCACCCGCAGACGCAATCAAAGATTTCTGGCGGGTCCCGGGAACCTTGTTCCTCGCCAGTGACTCGTAATAAGAACCCTACGCCGTAAGCGCAGGCAGAGCCAGCGACGGC
>JAAWBP010000158.1 GCA_022792755.1 Oscillospiraceae bacterium
TATCCGCAGGCGAAACAACTCCATGAGGAGGGCGTCGAGGTTCACACCATCGCCGGGTTCCGGAACAAGGACATCGTCATCCTCGAGGACGAAATGCGGGCTGTCAGCGATGAACTGATCGTGGCAACCGACGATGGAAGCTATGGAAAACACGGCTTTGTCACCGATATGCTCCGTGAGCTGATCGAAGCGGGCAACGAATACGACGTCGTCATCGCGATCGGCCCGATCCCGATGATGAAGGCGGTCTGCGCCCTGACAAAGCCTTACGGGATTAAAACGATGGTTTCTTTAAACCCGATCATGGTGGACGGAACCGGGATGTGCGGCTGCTGCCGCGTCACGGTTGACGGGAAGATCCGCTTTGCCTGTGTCGACGGCCCGGATTTTGACGGCCATCTGGTCGATTTCGAGGAATTGATGCACCGAAACCGTTTTTATAAAAAGCAGGAGGAGCATGACAGGGATCATGCCTGCCAGCTGTTTGGAGGGTCTGAAAATGCCTAATATGTCGCCGAAAAAAATGCCGATGCCGGTACAAGAGCCGGATGTCCGCAATAAAAATTTTGAAGAGGTCGCACTCGGCTATACGCCGGAGATGGCGCAGGAGGAAGCGGCCCGCTGCTTAAACTGCAAAAACAAGCCCTGTGTGAACGGCTGCCCTGTCGCGGTCAAAATCCCGGAATTCATCAAGCTGGTCGCCAACGGGGACTTTGAGGCCGCTTATCAGAAGATCACCGAAACAAACAGCCTCCCGGGGGTTTGCGGCCGTGTCTGCCCGCAGGAATCCCAGTGCGAGTCGAAATGTGTCCGCGGCATTAAGGGCGAGTCGGTCGGCATCGGCCGCCTCGAGCGCTTTGTCGCCGATTATCACAGGCTGAACAACAAAGAGGAGCCGCTCAAACCCGAGAGCAACGGCCACAAGGTTGCGGTCGTCGGCTCCGGCCCCGCCGGTCTCTCCTGTGCGGGAGAACTGGCCAAACGGGGGTATGACGTCACCGTCTTTGAAGCGTTCCACCTTCCGGGTGGGGTTCTGAGTTATGGGATCCCCGAGTTCCGTCTTCCGAAAAAGATTGTGAAAAACGAGATCGAAGGGTTGAAAAAGCTTGGCGTCAGCATCATGACCAACATGGTCATCGGAAAGGTTTTATCGATCGACGAGCTGGTCGAGGACATGGGCTTTGAAGCGGTCTTCGTCGGCTCCGGCGCGGGCCTTCCCAGGTTTATGAATATTGAAGGGGAGGGGTTGATCGGCGTCTATTCCGCCAACGAGTACCTCACCCGGATCAATCTGATGAAGGCTTACAAGGAAGGCTACGACACGCCGGTCATGCATTGTAAATCGGCGGCGGTTGTCGGCGGCGGCAATGTGGCGATGGATGCGGCCCGCTGTGCGAAACGGATGGGGACGGAAAAAGTCTACATCGTATACCGGCGGTCGGAGGCGGAGATGCCCGCCCGTCTGGAAGAGGTCCATCACGCCAAAGAAGAGGGGATCGAATTCCTGACCCTGAACAACCCGACCCGGATTCTGGGCGACGCCGACGGGCGGGTCAACGGGATGGAATGCATCGAGATGGAGCTGGGCGAACCGGATGAATCCGGCCGCCGTTCCCCGGTTGCCGTACCGGGGTCGGAGTTCATCCTCGACGTCGACGCGGTCATTATGGCGATCGGGACGTCCCCCAACCCGCTCATCCGTACGACCACAAAGGGCCTGGAGGCGAACCGACGGGGATGCCTGGTGGTCGACGAATCTATGTGCACCACCCGCGAAGGGGTGTATGCCGGCGGGGACGCTGTCACCGGCGCCGCCACGGTCATTTTGGCGATGGGGGCAGGAAAAACAGCCGCGGATTCGATCGATCGGTACATTAAAAGCAAATAAATTGTAAAGAAGCTTGCAAATGGGGCGGTTATCTTGTATAATAGTAGCATTAATTTTGAGGAGCAGATGTTATGAATTTAATGATGTTGGAAACTGCGTCCGCCTCTACCGCAGAAGGTGCTGCTGCAAGCAATCCGTGGTCGATGCTGATGACCTTTGTCCCGTTGATCTTAATCTTTGTCGTTTTCTATTTCCTGCTGATCCGCCCGCAGAAAAAGAGAGAGAAAGCAACCAGCGAGATGCGCAACAACGTCCAGGTAGGTGACGAGGTTGTCACACAGGGCGGGATCGTCGGCCGTGTGGTGAGTATCAAAGAGGATAATATTGTGGTGGAGACCGGGAGCGAGCGCAGCAAGATCCGGATCAAACGCTGGGCAATCGCGGCGGTCGAAACGATCCACGACGATGTGGAAGCCTGATTTTTAAACAGTTCGAATATGTTTCCCCTTTCGTTCATATGATTTATCAGTTGTATGTGTAAGGGGGAGGTTTCGTGGGCCGAAGAAAAAAACAGCCGAAAAACAGTACGGGGTTCTACGGGAATTTAAAGATCGTTCTGTTGAGCGTTTTGGCTGCGGCTGCGGTAATTGCCGTGCTGACTGCGCTGTTTGCCCTGGTGATGTCAATGGTGACGGTTCCGGCCGTCGTTCTCAGCGGGGTGGTGGTTCTCCAGTTGATGCTGGCGGGCTTTGCCAGCGGTTATCTGGCGGCAAAATCGATTCGGAAAAACGGCCTGCGCGTCGGCGTCATCTGCGGCGCCGTGTTGTCGGTTTTGTTGTTTTTGCTTTCCGGCATCCTGTTTGACAGCGTCGGATGGCAGATCATTACAAAAATGCTGGTTGTGACTGCCGCCGCCTCGATCGGGGGGGTGCTTGGAGTCAACAGCCGGAAAAAATATCGTTGAGGAGGGTTAAAAATGAAGCACATTAAAACGCTGAACGATGCGAATCTGAAAAAAACTGCTGCCAAGGGCGGCTGCGGCGAATGCCAGGCTTCCTGCCAGTCCGCCTGCAAAACGTCCTGCACGGTTGCAAACCAGAAATGTGAAAAATAAGCGCTGCTTTTTTCTGCATTCGTCGCTTGCCTGCTGATAAACAGGCAAGCGATTGCTCTGTTTAGAGCATTTTATCAATGAATTCGAAGGGGAGCACCATGATCCATAAATTTCATTTGAATGGTTATTATATCGTACTCGACGTCAACAGCGGCGGCGTTCATGTAGTGGACAAGCTTACATACCGGCTGTTGGATTTTACGGCGGACCCACCTGAACAGAAGTGCCCTTCTGCGGCGCTGGACGCTCTTTCCCCGGAGTATGGGCGGGATGAAATCCTCGAGACTTATGAGGAGCTTTATACGCTCTACCAAGAGGGGATACTCTTTTCAAGCGACGATTACGAACAGTTTGCCGACAGGATGGTGGCCTCCCCGGTGAAAGCCATGTGTCTCCACATTGCGCACGACTGCAATCTCCGCTGCAAATACTGCTTTGCTTCGACCGGCGATTTCGGTGAAGGCAGGCGGCTTCTTGATTTTGAAACCGGCAAAAAGGCAATCGACTTTTTGATCGAAAAATCGAAGGGCCGGCACAACCTGGAGCTCGACTTTTTCGGCGGGGAACCGCTGATGAATTTTGAGGTCGTCAAACAGATTGTCGAATATGCGCGCTCTCTCGAAAAGGAGCACGATAAACTCTTCCGCTTTACCATCACCACCAACGGAATGCTGTTAGACGACGACAAGATCGATTACATCAACCGGGAGATGTCGAACGTCGTCCTGTCGATCGACGGGCGGCGTGAGGTCAACGACAAGATGCGCCCCTGCATCAACGGGAAGGGCAGCTACGATATCATCCTCGGCAAATACAAAAATTTGGTGGAGAAGCGGGGGCGCGACCAGTACTATGCCCGTGGGACTTTTACGAAATATAATCTCGATTTTGCAGACGACGTTCTCCATCTTTACCACGAGGGCTTTGACCAGCTTTCGGTGGAGCCGGTCGTTTCGGACCCGAAAGAGGAGTATGCGATTACCGAAGCGGATTTCCCACGGATTTTCGTCGAGTATGAAAAGCTCGCGAAAGAGATCATCCGCCTAAAAAAAGAGGGAAGTACCATCAACTTCTTCCATTTCATGCTCGATCTCGACCAGGGCCCCTGCGCGATCAAACGGCTGCGCGGCTGCGGCTGCGGCAACGAGTACGTCGCAGTGACGCCGGACGGCGATATCTATCCCTGCCATCAGTTCGTCGGGATGAAGGAGTGGAAGATGGGGAATCTCCACGACGGAACCTTTGATTTCAAGATGAAGGATTATTTCTCTCAGACCACGGTTTACAATAAAAGCGACTGCAAGGAGTGCTGGGCGAAATTTTATTGTAGCGGCGGCTGCAATGCCAACAATCTGCAATACGCCGGGGATGTGCTCAAATCCCATAAGCTCTCCTGTGAGCTGGAGAAAAAACGCCTGGAGTGCGCGATTATGATCAAGGCAGCCCTGGCCGATTGAAAAGGAGCGAAGATGAAACAGATTGCGTTTATCGGCGCGGGCAATATGGCCTCCGCCATTATAAAGGGGATTCTCGGAAGAACGGATTCCCCCGGTTATCGGATCCGCGCCTATGACCTTCTGCCGGAAAAGGCGGAGGCTATGCGGGGTCTGGGTGTCGTTCCCGTCAAAACGGTTCGGGAGGCGGTGTCCGGTGCGGATCTCCTTTTTTTGGCGGTCAAGCCGCAGAATTTTGAGGAGGCTTTGACAGAGATAAAACCCCATTTCTCTGAAAAAACGGTCGTTGTTTCAATCGCCGCCGGAATTACAGCCGGCTATATCAAGAAGATGCTGGGTGCGGACTGCAAAGTGGTGCTGGTGATGCCGAATACGCCGCTTCTTTTGGGGACGGGCGCATCCGCGCTCGCGCAGATTCCGCCCACAAATGATGCGGAGTTCCGGGATGTCTGCGCGATCTTTGAAGCCAGTGGGGAAATTGCGGTGGTTCCGGAGTCCAAAATGAAGGAAATCATCGCCGTCAACGGTAGCAGCCCCGCCTTTATTTACTATTTTGCCAAAGGCTTTCTGGGGTACGCCAAAACGGTTGGAATCGACCCGGGGGCCGCTTTGAAGCTTTTCTGCCAGACTCTCAAGGGCTCCGCCGAGATGATGCTCCATTCGGGGAAGAGTGTGGATGAACTGATTGAAATGGTGAGTTCTAAAGGCGGAACGACGATCGCCGGTTTGGAACGCCTCGAGGAGCACGGCCTGCTCGAAGCTGTGAAGGCTGCCTGTGAGCGTTGCACCGAGCGCGCTTATGAGCTTTCAATGGATTGATCCGAGGCTGATTTGAGTGATCTAGTCCGGTCACAGACAGATTGAGGAATATGAAACCCTCCCTGCGCATATACTGTATCGTTCGGTATATGAGGCAGGGAGGTGTTTTTATGACCCGGACAAGCGGTGCGCCCGCCGGCGGCGGAGTAGCGGCGATCAAACGAACCTTTCGCAGGAATCGGATTGCCGCGGTTTTGCTGATATCTTTCCTGGCCGCAATGCTGTACGGTTCCGTGCTGATTGCACAGTCCGACGCGGGGTTGAAAGAGCAGCTGCAATTTTTGACCCAGGAGTATTTCACGACGAGAGGGGAGCAGCCGATCCTGTCAACCTTCCTTTCTTCTCTGTCGACTTCCGCCCTTTATCTCGTTTCCGCCTTTTTTCTGGGCTTTTTTGCGTTTGGCCAGCCGGTCTGCGTCTTTATCGTCCTGTTCCGCGGCTTCGGTTTGGGAATTTCGATGGGGCAGATTTACTTAAACTATCAGATGAACGGCTTTTTATACTGCCTGGTTTTAATTGCCCCTGTAGCCGTGCTTTTTACTCTAGTGCTGATTTCCGCTCTGAAGGATTCGATCCAGATGTCCAATCTTTTTCTGGCGCTGTTTTTTCCAAAGCTGGGAACGGCTACTGTTGAAGCGCTGAAAACCTATGGAATCCGGTATCTCGCCTATGCAATACTGGCCGTTGTAATTGCCGCCTTAGACGCTGGAATGAATTTCCTTTTCTCGGGAATTCTCCCACTTTAAGGGGATGAGATGTGTCTATTTTATAAATTAACAGGCCGTTTTATTGACAAAAGAGTGGAATTTGTAAGATAATAAAACTGTCAGGAATTTTTTTGAGAGGATGTTTAAATTGGCGTTTAGTCTTTTTAGCCCTGTTGATAAGGCTGGCCCAGGAGTCGATAAAGAGCGCCCGCAGAAGAAGCGTTTCTTTTTGTTTTTTGAGCTGTATTTTCGAAAATTCAGCAAAATGATCTGTTCGAGCCTGCTTTACTGCCTGTTCTTGCTGCCCTCCGCGGCTTTGACCCTTCTGGGTTATCTCTTTGTTCGGGCGGCCCCCCTGAATTTGATCGGGATGGCGCTCGGCCTTGCGTTGATTGGCCCGGCGACCTGCGGCTTTACTTACCTTATGCGTCAGATGTCTTTGGAGCAGCCGGTTTTTATCTGGCATGATTTCTGGAGCAATCTCAAAAAGAACGCGAAGCAGGCACTGTGTTTCTCCTGCCTGGATGCTGTCGTCATCCTCCTGGTGGTGATCAGCCTCCAGTTTTCATTACAGCAGTTCAATGAAGGCGTGATGCAGTACATCATGGTTGTGGCCTATTGCGCGGTCGCTCTGGTTTTCCTCATGATGCATTACTACATCTACCTGATGATGATCACGCTTGACCTCAAAATTTCTCAGCTGATTAAAAATGCATTGATCCTGGCTGTAGCAGGAATCAAAACCAATATCATCACCACCTTCTGGGTGCTGCTGCTGGTTGCCCTTCCCGCTGTGATGCTTCCAGTCGAGTTCTTCGTCTTGGCTGTCGTTTTTTTAACGCCGCTGTTTTATGCATCATTGATTGGATTTATCCTTGTTTTCAACTCGTTCCCGCACATCAGGAAACTGCTGATCGATCCTTACTATGAAGCGCATCCGGAGGCAAGGAAAAACAATCCGTTTGGCTATGAAGTGATAGATGAGGAGGATGAGCCTATTTTTACTGACCTTGGAACCTTAGAGCCCAAGGCGGAAACTGCCGCTGCCCCAAAAACGCAGGGCGGCGGAAAAACGATTTCTTAATCGAAAGGCTGGGAAACCGTTTGGTTCGAAAGGAGTGTGTGAATGGTGAAAGGTGACCTGCATTGCCACACCAAATTGTCGGACGGCTCGGAAGGGATCGAAAACGTCATTGCCCTTGCCAAGAGGATCGGGTTGGATTTCATTTCCCTGACCGATCATGACACCATGGCTTCTTTTTCCAGATCAAAAATTTTAGCGGAGCGGTACGGGATCAATGTGATTCCGGGCGTAGAGTTTTCCGCATACGATGAGCTGCGCAACCGCAAGGTGCACATTCTCTGCTACCTTCCTTTAAAGCCGGACCGGCTGGAAGGCCTGTGTATCCGCGCCAATGAATCCCGCAAAAAGGCCGGGAACGAGATGGCAAAGCTCGTCATGAAAAAGTATCCGATCACAGCGGAAGCGATTACAAAGTATTCTGCCAGTTCTAACTGCATCTATAAGCAGCACATCATCCGTGCGCTGTTTGATGCAGGTTATACGACTTCGATTTACGGTGGCCTTTTCCGCGAGCTTTTCAGCCGGAAAACGGGAAGTTGTCTGGTCGCCTACCGCTATCCCGATGTGTATGAAGTACTCGATTCGATCCACGAAGCGGGCGGTGTAGCAGTGATGGCCCACCCCAGCGTTTATAATTCAATGGAGCTTTTAAAGGAGCTGACAGAACAGAGCCTGCTGGATGGGGTGGAGATTCACCACCCGCGGAACACGCCGGAAGATCAGGCGGTTTGCCTGGAGCTGGCGAAAGAACAGAATCTGCTGATCACCGGCGGTTCTGATTTTCACGGGATGTATTCGTCGACAGACCGCAGTTATATCGGGAGCGAAACGGTTGGACGCGAGGCGCTGGATCAGCTGTTTACCAGATCGAATCAATATAAGGAGAGGACAAAATAAATGGATGTGAAAGAACGGGCTGTTTTGGCCCATGAAAAGTGGAGGGGGAAGATCGAGGTTTCCTCCCGCGCGCCAATCAATAACCGCGAGGATCTGTCTGTGGCCTATACGCCTGGCGTTGCGCAGCCTTGCCTTGAAATTCAGAAAAATCCGGAGCGGTCGTATGAGCTGACCCGGAAGGGAAACCTGGTCGCCGTGATTACCGACGGCACCGCCGTTCTCGGGCTGGGGGACATCGGCCCGGAGGCTGCCATGCCGGTTATGGAAGGGAAATGCGCGCTCTTTAAGGAGTTTGCCGACGTCGATGCATTTCCGCTCTGCGTCGCTTCGAAGGATGTGGACGAAATTGTCCGCACCATCAGCCTGATTGCGCCCTCTTTCGGCGGGATCAATCTGGAGGATATCGCCGCGCCGCGCTGCTTTGAAATCGAGTCGAAGCTGAAAGAGATTTTGGATATCCCTGTTTTTCACGATGACCAGCACGGCACGGCGATTGTAGCGCTTGCCGCCTTGATCAACTCGGCGAAGCTCGCGGGGAAAAAGCTCGACGAAATGACGATGGTGATCAACGGCGCCGGAGCGGCTGGGATTGCGATCGCAAAGCTCATGCTGATGGTGGGCTTGAAAGATTTGATCCTCTGCGATGTCAACGGGATCATTCACGAGGGTGCGCCCGGTTTAAACGATGCGCAAAAGCGGCTGGGCCGTGTGACCAACCGCTCCGGTAAAAGGGGAACGCTTGCCGATGCACTGGTGGGGGCCGACGTTTTTCTCGGCGTCTCCCGTCCGAACCTTGTCACAGCCGAGATGATCGCCTCGATGGCGGAAAAGCCGGTCGTCTTTGCAATGGCGAATCCCGCCCCGGAAATCCTTCCGGAAGACGCGCTCAAAGGTGGGGCTTTTATTGTTGGAACCGGGCGGAGTGATTATCCGAACCAGATCAATAATGTGCTCGCGTTTCCGGGGATTTTCAAGGGTGCTTTGCAGGCTCGTGTCAGCGACATCACGGATGAAATGAAGCTCGCCGCCGCTTATGGGATTGCCTCTATTATCCCGGAGGAGGAGCTGAGAACGGATTACATCCTGCCCGACGTTTTCAATAAAAAGGTAGTCGAACAGGTGGCAAAGGCCGTTTACGACATCGGCGTTCAGTCGAAGCAGCAATAATTGAGGGGGAAGCGTTATGACGATCGAATACACGCCGCACGGCGTCTGTTCCAAAAAAATCACCGTGGATGTGGACGAAAACAGAATTGTCACTTCGGTGAAATTCACAGGGGGTTGCAGCGGAAATACACAGGGGGTCGCCGCCCTTGCAGTGGGAAAGCCGGTAGATGAGTTGATCGAAAAGCTCTCCGGCATCAAGTGTGGATTAAAAAGTACGTCCTGCCCCGCTCAGCTGGCGGAGGCGCTGAAAAAGGCGTAGGAAGCAGCCCGTTTAGACCGAGATGAAAAGCGGCCGCAGAGTAGGGGGAGCCGGCGGTTTTGGACGGTGAGGAAGCCCTCACTGTCAGGCCGTCCAATGCGCCTTTTTCTGAAATGCTGGAATTCCTATCCCTTGCGATTCAATCAACAACCAAAAACGCCATGCAGACGGATATCCGTCTGCATGGCGTTTTGATCTTTCGGTGGTTTTGAAGAAAAACCGGTCATTTCATTCAGGCGGCTGTCACGGCTTTTTGCCCACTTTGCTTTACTTTTTAAACTTTTCCTTTTGAGCACATTGCGGACAAACACCGCTGATTTCAAAGTGATGCCCGGTGATCCGGTAGCCGGTATTCACCCTGAGATCGCGCTCCAACTGCTCTAAGGGACAGACGTCGATCGGGATGCTTTCGTGGCATCGCTCACAGACCAGCCGATGGCTGTGCTGTTCCCGATTAAACTGGTAGTAAATCCGGCCATCCTGATGGGGACTTTTATGGAGCAGATGGTGTTCGGCCATCGAGTTTAAAGCCCGGTAAACGGTGGAGAGATCACAGCTTTGCTCTTTCGGCAGTTTTTCATAAATCTCTTCCGCTGCAAGCGCCTCGCCGCTGTCGGCTAAAATCCGCAGCATCGCGCACCGGCGGGGCGTCGCTTTGAGACCTGCTTCTTTTAGTAACTTTTGTTCCATATCGCATCACCGCCTTAAAAAAGCTGGATCACCATTCCGGAGGCGACCCCTACAATGTAAAGCAGCAGGGTAATTAAAAGGTTCTCTTTGACATTCCGGTTGACCCGGTACAATACTGCGATCCCGACCCCTGCGCTGGTACAAAGGCCCGCAATGGCTGAACCGAAGCTGATGCTCCCCGCAAGATATAATTCGGTCAGCAGCACCGAGGCGGCGCAGTTTGGAATAAAACCGATCAGCCCAGCTACCAACGGCTGAAACGCGCTTCCTGTCAGGAGGATGGAGGCGAGCGTCTCTTCCCCGATCAGCTCGACGCATAGGTTTAAAATCAGAAGCACGGCAAAGATGAATAAGAAGATACTCAGGGTGTGGCGGAGCGCCGAACCCCAGATGCCGTGTTCGCAATGACAGGTTTTGCACATTTCGTGGATGGCTTCTTCCTCGCTCTTTTCAGGGCTGCTTTTGCGAATTCTGCCGGCGGTCAAGTCGATCGCAAGGCCGGCGATTACGGCGATTGCGACCTTGAGCCCCAGCAGGGCGAACATCATCGGATAAGCCTCGGGGTGGGCCAGCATCAGCGGAAGCGCTTCGTCTGACGTGGAAAGGAAGACAGCTGCCAGCGTTCCTACCGAGATCACCTTTCCTGCATAGAGGTTCGCAGCCGTCACTGAAAAACCGCATTGGGGCACACAACCCAGGATAGCGCCTCCAACCGCTCCTAATTTGCTCGAACCGAGCACATGCGCGAGCTTGGCGGAAGAGCGGTGCTCGATATACTCTAAGATCAGGTAGGCGATAAAAAGAAAAGGAAGCATTTTCAGTGAATCTAAAAACGCATCCAAAAAAATATCAAGAAATAGTTCCCACATCTGGCGGCACCTCAAACGCAAATAATTTGCGTTTATTTTACCCGAAATTATTTGAATTGTCAATCGAAAAAAGTATTTTTCCTCTGCCGGACTTAAATTGCCCCTCTCGATTTCGTTCGCATCTTTCGGATATCTTAATACAAATAGTACTTTTTATTTCGGTTATACTATTTTGTATAGAGAAAGGCGGTATGATCATGCCAAATAAGCTTGAAAATGAAAGATCCCCCTACCTTTTACAGCACAAGGATAACCCTGTCAGCTGGTATCCGTGGGGTGAGGCGGCTTTTGAGAAGGCAAAATCGGAGGATAAACCAATTTTTCTGAGCATCGGATATTCCACCTGCCACTGGTGTCATGTCATGGCGCATGAATCCTTTGAAGACTCTGAGGTTGCCAGGCTGCTCGACGACTATGTCTGCATTAAAGTGGATCGTGAAGAGCGCCCCGATATCGACGCCGTCTATATGGCGGTCTGTCAAGCGCTGACCGGATCAGGCGGCTGGCCGCTGACCATCTTCATGACGCCGGAACAAAAACCGTTTTTTGCAGGAACTTACTTTCCGAAGGAAAATCGGTATGGGCGGCAGGGGCTTATGGATTTACTCCGTCAAGTCACCCTCCTCTGGAAATTGGAGCGGGAGAAGCTGTTGGAGTCCAGTGAAAAAATTACGGCAGTGCTGAAACAGTATCATTCGGCAGCTTCGGGTGAAGCAGACCGGGCGATTTTAAAGAAAGCATACCAGCAGCTGCTTCAAACCTTTGATCCTGTCTGGGGCGGGTTCGGCGGGGCGCCTAAATTCCCAACGCCGCATAATCTGCTCTTTCTGATGCGGATGTATAAAGCGGAGAAGATGCCGGAAGCCCTGCAAATGGTGGAGGTCACCCTGAAACATATGGCAAACGGCGGGATCTTCGACCAGATCGGCGGCGGCTTTTCCCGCTATTCCACCGACGGACGGTGGCTGGTTCCTCATTTTGAAAAGATGCTGTATGACAACGCACTGTTGATTTTGGCTTATCTGGAGGCATTTCAGCTCACGAAGAACCCATTCTATGCCGACATTGCAAAACGGACGGCTGATTATATCCTGGAGGAGTTGACCGATCCCGAAGGCGGGTTTTACTGCGGGCAGGATGCCGACAGCGACGGCGTCGAAGGGAAATATTACCTCTTTACCCCCGATGAAGTGGCTCGGGCGGTTGGAAAAGAGGACGGAGCGGAATTCTGCCGCCTATATAACGTGACAGAGCGGGGAAATTTTGAGGGAAAGAGCATCCCCAACCGCATCGGCCAAACCGGAGCGGGATGGAATGCGGATGACCCCCGGATAAAATGCCTTTACGAATTTAGAAAAGCGAGGGTGCGGCTTCATCTCGACAACAAAATTTTGCTGTCCTGGAACGGGTGGACGATGACCGCACTGACAAGGGCCGGCCTGGTTTTGAACGATTCCCGCTATACGGAAGCTGCGGTAAAAGCGCAGGAGTTTATCTCTGCAAAGATGGCGTCTGCCGGCAGCCGGCTTTTCCTCCGCTATTGTGATGGAGAGGCCGCACATGCCGGCCAGCTCGACGATTATGCAGTGTACACGCTCGCCCTGCTCGAGCTGTATCGCGCTTCGTTTGAGGCCGGCTATTTGAAAGAGGCGGTGTTCCGGGCAAAACAGATGATGGATTTATTTGAAGACAAAGAAGACGGCGGCTATTATCTGACCGCCCACGATGCCGAAGCGCTGATTTCCCGCCCGAAAGAAACTTACGACGGAGCGATTCCATCCGGCAATGCCGCCGCAGAACTGGTGTTGGAAGAACTCGCGTCTCTTACGGGAGAAACACCGTTTCGGGAAGCGGCCGACCGGCAGCACCGCTTTATGGCGGGCCAGGCGGTGGAATATCCGGCGGCACATTGCTTTGCTTTAATGGCTATGGCAAAGTCGCTCAATCCGCACAAAGAGCTGATCGCTACAGGGAGCGGGATCCCAAAAGAACTCCTCACCTACCTTCGGGAACATCCGGCACAGGATTTGAGCATCCTTTTTAAATCGGCTGAAAACGAGCGGGGGCTGGCAGAGATCGCACCCTTTACCGCCTCCTATCCGGCGTCCGAGGATCCCATGTGGTATCTCTGTGAAAATGGAACCTGCCACGCCCCGCAAACGGATTTTAACCAGCTGAATTTATCCTAAAACCCCGCTCCCATTTTCATGGGAGCGGGCTCATTTTCAAAAAGAATTTTGAAGGGATCGTTTCAGAGAATTATTTACGATAATTAAGAAATTTTTCCACTCCCCCTTGACTCTGACGCAGCGTCATGGTTTATACTGTGTTTACACGGGAGGGGAAACAATGTGAGAACCGTCAATGAAGTGAGCAAATTAACAGGTGTCAGCGTGCGCGCACTGCACCATTATGACGCGATCGGTCTGCTGAAACCCACGATGGTTACAGAGGCGGGCTACCGGCTGTACGACGAACCTGCGCTGGAGCGATTGCAGCAGATTTTGTTGTTCCGGGAGCTGGAATTTCCCTTGAAGGAGATCAAGGCGATTCTGGAAAGTCCAAGCTTTGACCGCGGCAAGGCATTGGAACAGCAAATCACCTTACTGACCCTCAAAAAAGAGCATCTGGAAAACCTGATCGACCTCGCCCGTGGAATCAAAGCGATTGGAGTCAACAAAATGGATTTTACAGCGTTTGATACGAGCAAAATCGACGAGTACGCCGCCAGAGCGAAAGCCTCCTATGGGCAGACGGCGGAATACCGGGAGTATGAAGCAAAGTCAAAAGGGCGCACGGCAGAAGAAACAAAGGAACTAAATCTGCGGATGATGGCTTTATTCACCGAATTCGGCGCAATGCGCAAACTGCCGCCCGATTCGGGAGAGGTGCAGGCGCAGGTAAAGAGATTGCAGGATTTTATCACCGAGCATTTCTACACCTGCTCCAACGAGGTGCTGTACCAACTCGGATTGATGTACGCCGGAGGCGGCGAGTTCACGTCCACCATCGACAAAGCGGGTGGAGAAGGCACAGCGGAATTTGCCTGCCTTGCAATCCAGGCGTATTGTAAAAAGTAATTGCAAGCGAATCCGATGGCGCGGTTTGCCGTCCGCCTCAGCACAAAAGCCCCCGTATGGGGGCTTTTGTGCTTCCCGCGTCTATTGTTTTAGGACTCCCCTCAGCGTGAATTCCCTGAGGAACCGTTTTCATTGACTTGAAGGGTAAAAAAGCCTATAATGAAAACAATCATTTTGAAGAGGAGCGGCGGGTTATGAAACCAATACAAAACGTCTTAATCGTCTTTCCATTCGATCGAGCAGGAAGAGAGCGCTTGTCCAAGGATTACCCTGCCTTGACCTTTTGTTTTGAGGAGAAGCCTTCCCGGGAGCAGGTGCAGGCAGCGGATGTAATTTTCGGAAATCCGGAGGTCGAGCTGCTGCGAGGATGTGACCGGCTCCAGTGGATCCAGCTTAGTAGTGCGGGCGCCGACCGGTATGCCGAGCAGGGATTGCTTCCCGAGGGCGCGCTGCTCACCAACGCGACCGGCGCTTATGGGCTGACCATTTCGGAGCATATGATGGGGATGCTGCTGATGCTGACTAAAAAGCTCCACCTGCTCCGCGACCATCAAAATCAAGGGGAGTGGCGGAACGCCGGGCCGGTGAAAACATTGATGGGCGCCAATGTGCTGGTGCTGGGGGCGGGAAACATCGGAACGGAATTCGCCAAACGGGTGAAGGCATTTGGTAGCTATACCGTCGGGGTGCGGCGCACACCTGGGGAAAAGCCGGACTGCTTTGACGAAATGCATTTGATGGGGGAGCTTGACACCCTCCTTCCGCGCGCCGACGTCGTTGCGATGGCACTCCCCGGAACGTCGGAAACCACCCATATCATCGACCGGAAGCGTCTTTCGGAGATGAAGGACGGCGCGGTGATTTTGAACGTGGGGCGCGGTTCTGCGATCGAGACAGAGGCCCTTTGCGATGCGCTTGAGAGCGGAAAACTCTGGGGTGCCGGCCTCGATGTGACCGATCCGGAGCCCCTTCGGGCGGGGCATCGCCTTTGGAAGTACCCAAATGCCGTGGTCACGCCCCACTGTGCCGGCGGGTTCGGCCTCAGCGAGACGAAGGAGTACATTGCGGAGATCTTCCGGCGCAATCTTGAAAAGCTGTTGAATGGGGAAGAGCTTGAAAATGTCGTAGACCCTGCGACGGGCTACCGGAAGCGATAGATCAAATACGAGATTTTAATCGGGAGGAATTCACTTGAAAAGGACCCCTGCACTATACTGGAAAATCTTCATATCGACCTTTACGCTGAGTGCTTTTACCTTTGGCGGAGGCTATGTCATCGTGCCGCTGATGCAGAA
>JAAWBP010000009.1 GCA_022792755.1 Oscillospiraceae bacterium
AGCCATCTGGGTGATTTTATCCAGGATGACGAAGCCCCTGCCCCGGCTGAGGTCGCGTCCCACACCCTGCTGAGAGAACAGCTTGGAGACGTCCTTTCCACCTTGACTGAGCGGGAGGAAAAGGTGCTCCGCCTCCGCTTTGGGCTGGAGGACGGGCGTTCCCGCACGCTGGAGGAGGTTGGGAAGGAATTCAACGTCACCCGGGAACGGATCCGCCAGATCGAGGCGAAAGCCCTGCGGAAACTCCGCCACCCCAGCCGCAGCAAACGTCTGAAAGATTTTCTGGACTGATTTTGCCGTTGACAGATAATCCACTAAAATGGTATAATAAACGCAGATCGGCTATTATACTTGATTTTATGGCCGGGACGATCCGCTCATATCGCACGTTCCCGTCCTGATGGCTGGTGACACCATTCTGGCTTTGTCTTGATGGGATAAGAAGCCGAGAAGGTTGGGTGATTGGTATGCATATTACGTTGGAAGCGGATTATGGAATCCGGATGATGGTCTATATGGCACAGGCTGGGAAACGGGTTGACGCCAAAACGATTTCGGAGAACGCGGAGGTGACGCTCCGGTTCGCTTTAAAAATCCTGCGGAAGTTTGCTGCGAGCGGGATCGTCAAGTCCTTTAAAGGGATCCAGGGCGGCTATGAGTTTGCAAAACCCGTGGAGGAAATCACTTTGCGAGACATTGTGGAGACGGTGGAAGGTACATACTACTTCAGCCGTTGTCTCAAACCGGAGAGCGGCTGTAGCCGCACCGGATCCGGCATATGCTGCGGGCCTTGTAAGGCGCAGGCGGTTTTTGATGCCATTTCCGGGCTTGTCCGGGAACAGCTGGAACAGGTCACACTGGCCCAGTTGATTTAAAGCGGCTATGCAGAATAAAACGAGAAACAGTTCAGGCAGTCGAGACCGGCTGCCTGAACTGTTTTTGCATAACTTTTTGAAGAACCGTTCACAATCCTATCGGGAGAGCTCTGGGAAAATTTCCCTTCCGGCGTTTTGATACCGCCGCGGTTGGAACCGACTTGAAAAAACTCATCATGCTGGCGGGCTTGGTTTCCCCGCGCTGCATGCAGTTTTCGGCAAAAACCGTCATCCGCGGGGAGGGTGAATTTTCCGCTTCCTTGCGATCGCTGCTCGATCTCTTCGGCGGCAAAGACGACCGGATTTTTGCCCTTTTGTGCAGGTGGTACGGCTTTACCGATCTTTTGCTTGACAAATATTTGAGGTTGTATTATAATGATAAACTGTATCAAAATGGGATTTTGTGCCTATAAAACCTGATTTGCCGGGATTCAAGGGACAAAAAGAATGGTTGAAACAGAGAAATAGGGTGTTGTTTCGACGGGCGTTTTGGTTGTTTTAACAAGCGGGTTGTTAGAGTGAATCGGAAGAATGGAGTGGTTGAATCAATGGTAAATGTCAAGCCGGTGAAACTCGGAAAGAATGTCCGTATGAGTTTTTCGCGGATCAACGAGGTTTTGGAGATGCCAAACCTCATTGAAATCCAGAAGAATTCGTATCGGTGGTTTCTGGAAAAAGGTTTGAAAGAAGTTTTTGAAGATATGTCCGCCATTACCGATTACACCGGTAATCTTGTGCTGGATTTTGTCGACTATCATCTGGACGATCAGCCGAAATACAGCGTCGAGGAGTGCAAGGAGCGGGATGTCACCTACGCCGCCCCTCTCCGCGTCAAAGCCCGCCTTTTCAATAAAGAGACCGGGGAAGTTAAAGAGCAGGAGATTTTCCTGGGGGATTTCCCTCTCATGACCGAAAGCGGCACCTTTGTCATCAACGGCGCGGAGCGTGTAATTGTCTCGCAGCTCGTCCGTTCCCCCGGCGTCTATTACAGCGAGTCGTTCGACAAAACCGGCAAGCCTTTGTATGCGACGACGGTCATCCCGAACCGCGGCGCGTGGCTCGAGTACGAGACCGATTCGAACGACATCTTCTATGTCCGGATCGATAAAAACCGCAAAATCCCGATCACCGTTTTCCTGCGGGCGCTTTTGCGGATCAAAGACAATACGGAAGGCGATTTCTCCGAGAGCTTTACCGAATTCGTCGGCTCCGACAGCGAGCTCTACGACCTTTTCGGCGAGGATGAGCGCCTGCTCACCACCATCCAGAACAAGGATTCCACCAAAAACGGGGAAGAGGCGCTGCTGGAGGTTTACCGCAAGCTGCGTCCGGGCGAACCCCCGACGGTTGAGAGCGCAGTCACCCATCTGCGCAACCTCTTTTTCGATGAGCGGCGGTACGACCTTTCGAGGGTGGGGCGCTATAAGTACAATAAGAAGCTCGCCATCGGGAGCCGGCTGATCGGACAGGTTCTCGCGCAGCCGGTCGTCAACGAAATGACAGGGGAGCTTTTGGCCGATGCGGGCCAGAAGGTCAGCCGGGAGCTGGCTGAGGCGATTGAAAAGGCCGGGGTGGACATGGCTTTCGTCACCCTGGAGGACGGCAGGACGGTTAAGATCCTTTCCAATGGCATGGTTGACCTCTGCGACTATCTCCCCGGCGTCGACGCCGAAGCCCTCGGCATCAATGAAAAAGTCCGTTTCAAGGTTCTGAAAAAGATCCTCGAAACCACAGAGGGGGAAGAGGCTCTGAAGGAGGCGGTTTCCGCCCACGCGGATGAGCTCGTCCCGAAGCATATCATCAAAGACGATATCTTTGCGACCGTCAACTATTTAAATAACCTCGTTTACGGCATCGGCTCGGTGGACGACATCGACCACCTTGGAAACCGCCGGATCCGTTCGGTCGGCGAGCTGCTCCAGAACCAGTTCCGGATCGGCTTCTCCCGGATGGAGCGGGTTGTCCGCGAGCGGATGACCCTCCAGGCGCAGGACATGGACGTCGTCACCCCGCAGGCGCTGATCAACATCCGCCCGATCGTCGCGGCGATCAAAGAGTTTTTCGGCTCTTCGCCGCTGTCCCAGTTCATGGATCAGAATAACCCTTTGGCGGAGCTGACCCACAAGCGCCGTCTCTCGGCCCTTGGTCCCGGCGGTCTGTCCCGTGACCGCGCTTCGTTCGAAGTGCGTGACGTCCACTACAGCCATTATGGGCGGATGTGCCCGATTGAGACGCCGGAAGGCCCGAATATCGGTTTGATCTCTTATCTCGCGACCTTTGCGCGGATCAATGAATACGGCTTTATCGAGGCGCCTTACCGCAAGGTGGATAAAGAAACCGGTGTCGTCACCGACGAAGTGGTCTATATGACCGCCGACGTGGAGGACGCTTATGTCGTCGCGCAGGCGAACGAGCCGCTGGATGAGCAGGGCCGTTTTGCCCGCTCCCGCGTCAACGCCCGCCATCTGGATGAAATCCTTGAAATCGAGCGGGAACGGGTGGACTTTATGGACGTCTCCCCGAAGATGGTGGTCTCGGTTGCGACCGCGATGATCCCCTTCCTTGAAAACGACGACGCCAACCGCGCGCTGATGGGTTCCAACATGCAGCGGCAGGCCGTTCCGCTCCTCAGAACCGAGTCGCCGATCGTCGGCACCGGGATGGAGTACAAGGCGGCGGTCGATTCCGGCGTTGCGGTGATTTCGAAGCACGACGGGGTGATCGAGCGCGTCTGCGCGGACGAGATCGTCCTAAAAGAGGACGGCGGCGCCAGCCAGACCTATAAGCTGATTAAATTCAAACGCTCCAACCAGGGCACCTGTGTCAACCAGCGCCCAATCGTCGTAAAGGGCGAGCGGGTCAAAAAGGGCCAGGTCCTGGCGGACGGCCCTGCGACCAGCAATGGGGAGATCAGCCTCGGCAAAAACGTCCTGATCGGCTTCATGACCTGGGAAGGCTATAACTATGAAGACGCGGTTCTGATCAATGAGAAGATCGTCCGCGACGACGTATTCACCTCGATCCACATCGAGGAATATGAAATCGAGGCGCGGGACACCAAGCTCGGGCCGGAGGAGATCACCCGCGATATCCCGAACGTCGGCGAGGACGCCCTCAAAGACCTCGACGAGCGGGGCATCATCCGGATCGGCGCGGAGGTTCACGCCGGCGATATCCTGGTCGGCAAAGTCACCCCGAAGGGGGAGACTGAGCTGACGGCGGAGGAGCGCCTGCTCCGCGCGATCTTCGGCGAGAAGGCCCGCGAAGTCCGCGACACTTCTTTGAAGGTTCCGCACGGGGAATCCGGCACCATTGTCGACGTCAAGGTGTTCACCCGCCAGAACTGCGACGAGCTCTCCCCCGGCGTCAACATGGTCGTCCGCTGCTATATTGCACAGAAGAGGAAGATCAGCGTCGGCGACAAGATGGCGGGCCGCCATGGAAACAAGGGCGTCGTCTCCCGCATCCTGCCGCAGGAGGATATGCCCTTCCTGCCGGACGGCACCCCGCTCGACATCGTCCTCAACCCGCTGGGCGTTCCGTCCCGTATGAACATCGGGCAGGTGCTGGAGGTTCATCTGGGTTATGCGGCCAAGGCGCTCGGCTGGAAGATTATGACCCCTGTTTTTGACGGCGCGCAAGAGGAAGATATCCGTGAATGCCTGAAAGAAGCCGGTTATAATGAAGACGGAAAAACGCAGCTTTACGACGGGCGCACCGGCGAGCCGTTCGACAACCGCGTCACCGTCGGGTATATGTACTTCTTGAAGCTCCACCACTTGGTCGACGATAAGATCCACGCCCGTTCCACAGGGCCGTACTCCCTCGTCACCCAGCAGCCTTTGGGCGGCAAGGCCCAGTTTGGCGGCCAGCGCTTCGGCGAGATGGAGGTCTGGGCGCTCGAGGCTTATGGTGCCGCTTACACCCTTCAGGAGATCCTGACCGTCAAGTCGGACGACGTTGTCGGCCGTGTCAAGACCTATGAGGCGATCGTCAAGGGCCAGAATGTCCCGACTCCGGGGATTCCGGAATCCTTTAAGGTTCTGGTTAAGGAGCTCCAATCCCTCGGGCTGGACGTCAAGGTTTTGGATAAAAACGATGAGGAAATCGACCTCAAGCAGTCCTTTGACGATGATGACGACATCGGATTGCAGCATATGGACGACGAAGTCCTCAACAACCTCGTGGAAGTGGAAGGCGACCTGGAAGGCTACGGCGTAGAGGATGCCGAGCTGGAGGAAGAGCCTGACGACGAGGTGCAGGAAGAGTACGATGAAGAGCTGGATTACGATTTGGATGCCGGCGACGATTTGGAGATATAGGGAGGAGACGTCTGAATGGAATTTAACGTATTTGAGTCGATTAAAATAGGCCTGGCGTCACCCGAACAGATTATGGAATGGTCTTACGGCGAGGTCAAAAAGCCGGAGACCATCAACTAC
>JAAWBP010000010.1 GCA_022792755.1 Oscillospiraceae bacterium
ATGATGCCGACCAGGCGGTTCCCTTCAGCCAGCCCTGACAGCGCTCTCACCGCCTGCTGTAAAGATTCCTCGTCCAGCGAACCGAAGCCCTCGTCGACAAACATGGTGTCGAGGCGGATCCCACCGGCAGACGACTGAACCTCGTCGGACAGCCCAAGGGCGAGGGAAAGCGAGGCTTTGAACGACTCACCGCCCGACAACGTTTTGACGCTGCGCTCGCTCCCATTGTAATGGTCGACGACGTCCAATTCGAGTCCGCTCTGGCTGCGGTTGTTTTCCGCTGTGCGGCGGCGTTTTAATTCGTATTGGCCGCCGGACATCACCATAAACCGGGTGTTGGCGCGGGCAATGACCCGGTCGAAGCAGGCCATTTGAACATAGGTTTCCAGCATGACCTTTTCCTTGCCGCCGACATTGCCGTTTGCAGTGTCGGACAGCGCTTTTACCCAGATCCATTTCGCCTCGATTTTCGCTGCCTCTTTAGACATCCCCCTGATCCTTTCAAGCACGGAGCGATTCGTCGTGATCCTGGTGGATATCGCCTGCTTTTTGCCGGCCATCATCCTTTTTTGAGTGTTCAATTCGGTTTCTTTGACCTTTTCGGCGTCGATATCGGCCACAATCTGATCTTGCAGGTTCTTTTTCGCCTCCTCAACCGCTGCATTCAGCTCCGCGATGGTTCTGTCACAGGCGCTGTAATCCTCAACGGCCTTTTTATGCGCCGCTTCGATTGCGGCTTTTTTCTCTTCACACGCTTTGACCTCTTTTTCCGCTTCCAGTTTGGTCTCGAATTTCAACTTGAGGGAAAGCGCGGCAATCCGTTCTTCGATAAATTTCTTTTCGGCTTCCCGTTCGACCACTCTTTTCTCGAGTTTGGAAACCGCGTCTTCTAACTCCGACCGGTTCGCCTCAAGCTCCGGAACCGTCCGGTCGAGTTCCGTCTTCCTCCCGGCCATCGCCTTAGCCGTTTGGATTGATTCCCTGAGTTCGGTTAACCGCCTGACAACATCAGACTCTTTTTCGGCAAGCCTCTCCTCGATTTCTTCGAAACGCTCGGACAAAAGCAGTTCCTTCGCCGCAGCTTCAAGGGTAGATTTTTTTTCTTCAAAAGCCGCTTTGGCTTCGCCCGCCCTGAGGCTTGAGGCAGCCGCTTCGTTTGCAGCGCGTTCGGCGACCTGTTTGCTCCGGTCGAGATCGGCTTTCGTCGGGGCCCGTGCAGACTTACCCGCCTTGTTCGGATGAGAAGTCGATCCACAGACAGGGCAGGGTTCGCCCTCGGCCAGCCTCTCCGCGATGATCCCGGCCTGTTCGTCCAGATACGCCTTCTGGTTTGCTCTGTACTCCGATTCCCTGATCCGCGCTGTCTCGGATTTATCCTTATAATCTGCCTGCGCTTCTTTTAATCTCTTTTCCAGCCCCTTTAAGTCGGACAGCGTCTCCTTCAAATCGGCAAGGGCCTTTCTCCCTTGATTGACGGCGTCCCTTTGCATCTCGAGCTTGACGCATTTTTCACCGACGTCTCCAAGGGACTGCCGCTCGGCCTTCAATTTTTCGATCTCCGCTTTCAGTCTTACAAGTGCATCAATTTTTTCTTTGGCTGTTTTCCCCGCAGTTTCCAATTCAAGTATGGTTTTTAAAAGAGCCGTTCTCTTTTCCTCGAGCTCATCATAATCGGGCAGTGCCAAGCGCAAAGCGGAAGCGGCAAGATCGAGCGCTTTTGCTTCCGGCAGCTGCGCTTCCCACCTCTCGCACTGTTCTTTTAAGGCGCTGCGTCTCGGAAATTCTATCAGCAGCTTTTCCTCAGATTCCCTAATCGAATCCCGGGATTTCTGCTGTTCGGCCGCTTTCGCCAGCTTTTCCGTGATTTCCTTGAGCTCCCCCTCGATTCTTTCGATCCCGTCCCCGCATTCCCGTTCGGATTTTTCATCCCGCTCGATCAGCTTTTCGACGAGTTCAAGAACGTCCTCTATCGGAAGGAGGCCGCCTTTCGCCGCCTCAGCTTCGTCCGACAGCGCAGCGTTTTCCTCCCAGACGATTCCGCTGCGGTATTGCCTGATTCCCGCCGAAACAGCTTCGTACTCCCTCCCGAGCCTTCCCGATTCGCTTTTGAGCTCTTCCTGCAAAGCGCTGTAGCGATGTGTGCGGAAAATCCGCTGAAAGATCTTCTTCCGATCCTCAGTAGAGGCAAAAAGCAGCTTTAAAAAGTCGCCCTGCGCAACCATCGCAATCTGCGTAAACTGGTCGCGGTCAATCCCCATGATCTCAACGACGGCCTGGTTGACCTCTTTCAGCTTAGCGGCCACCCTGCCGTCCGGGTAACACAGCTGCGCGTCCGCCTTTTCCACCGTCATACCGCTTCCCCGTGACTTCGGGCGGTCATATTCGGGGTTCCGCTTGATGTAATACTGTTTTCCGGCATATTCGAAGGTGAGTTCCACCTCAGTCGGCGTACCGGCAGAGGCATATTTCGAGCGGAACATGTTGGCGCTCCTGTTGTCGCCGCTCGCTTCCCCGTAAAGGGCAAAGGTGATCGCATCGAAGATGGTCGTTTTGCCAGCGCCGGTATCCCCGGCAATCAGGTAAAGCCCCTTTTTCCCGAGTGCGTCAAAATCCAGCTCCACCCTTCCCGCATAAGGGCCAAACGCGGACATCACAAGTTTAACCGGCCTCATTGCTCCGCCTCCCACACCTTTTCAATCAGCGCCGTCATAAACGCCGTTTGTTCGTCCGACAGCGGCGCACCGTTTTGCCGTTCGTAGAGCTCTGCAAACAATTCGAGCGGCGGCTTGCTTTCCGCCTCTTCCGTTTCGTCGATCTCCGCCTGATGGCGGGTGCGTTTGTTATCGTAGTCGAGCTTCATCAGATTGCGGTAGATGATACGGAGCTTTCCAACTGCATCGGGGATATCTTCTTCGTCAGTAAGAGTGATGTGAAGATAGTCGTCCCGGAACGGCCTGTCCGCATAAAAGCTTTTCAATGTCAGTTCAGCATAGGTTCCTTTAATCTCAGCCAGATCGTGCAGCGGGGTCAGCGGCACGGTGCGCAGCCTGAGCATCCCCTTCTCTTCGAGCTCGACAATCGTGACCGATTTTTCGTGATTTGCCTCTGAAAAGGAATATTTCAACGGCGCTCCCGCGTATCTGATCCGTTCGGAACCGATGTTTTGCGGGATGTGGAGATGGCCAAGGGCCACATAATCAAACCGGTCGAATACAGTAGAATCGACATTGTCGGAACCGCCGACAGAGACCTCCTCCGACTCGGCCCGCAGGGCGCCCGTGACAAATTGATGGGTGACGAGGACATTCCTCCCTGCGGGATCGAACGGAATCTGATCCACTGCGCAGCGGAGTGCATCTGTGTAGGATGCGATTTCATCCTCGGGAAAATACCGCCGGACATGGGCGGGCTTTACAAATGGAAGCATATAAACCGTCACGCTTCCGTATTCATCGGAAAGTGAAAACGATGCGACTTCTCCGTTGTAAACAGGAGACAGATGAATCCCGCTCACATCCATTAAACGGCTGCCAAAGGCAATCCGCTCAGGTGAATCGTGGTTGCCGCTGATAGCGAACACCTGCAGCTTCCGCCCTGCAAGGCAGACTAAAAAATCGTCGAACAGTTCGATCGCCTCCGCCGGAGGAACCGATTTATCGTAGATATCACCGGCAATGAGGACACCATCCGGCTTTTCGCTGTCGATAATCTTGATGATTTCTTTAAGGGTGTATTTCTGATCCTCCAACATAGAAAATTCGTTGACGCGCTTTCCCAGGTGAAGGTCGGAAAGGTGAATCAGCTTCATAAATGGCTCTCTTTCGTGAAGGGTGTCGTCTGAAATGGTTCGTATTCCCGTATACTCATTCGGCAAGTGGGTATATCAATCTTAATATAACACGATTCCGCAAAAAAGCCAATGCACAGACAGAAAGGAGCAAAAACCTCTTAAACTTTTAAGTGAACGATAGAATCATCATAAGGTTTATGATAAAATAGGTAAAAAGACAAAAGGCAGTTTAAACTGCCGGCAGAGCCCAAAGGATTGAAGGAGGAAAACACCGTGAACAAAAAGCGGAAAGAATATATCGAAGCGTGCGAGCTGTCAGAAATGGTGACATTCCGGCTTGGAGGGATTGATCAGAAGGTCTTGATCGAGGGAAAAAGCGCCGGAAACCCCATCGTGATCTTCCTGCACGGCGGCCCTGGAACCCCCATTCCATTCGGAGCGGGATGCCGCGGGCTCTTCCCCGATCTCACCGAAAAAGCCACCTTTGTCTTTTGGGATCAATGGGGCTGTGGCATCAACAACTGCAAGCCGGAAGAAGTTCCATCAATCGACGGATACGTCGATATGACGGTCGATCTGATCCGGGCGGTCAGCGAACGTTTTCCTCAAAACCGGATTTCGCTTTTCGGCGTGTCGTGGGGGTCTTATCTTGCGGCGCGTGCCGCGCGAATCATCCCCGAGCGGATCAGCAGCGTTTTTACATACGGGCAGATCGTATCCAATCTGGTTTTCAACGACGAGACGTTAGGCGCTTTGGCGCATTCCAGCCTGCCGGATGAGAAAAAAGAGCAGCTGCGCGGCATCGCGGCAAAATCCGAGCATTCCCTCGAAGAAATTGCGGCAGTTATGAAGTGGCTGATGAAATACACCGATGGCGGCCAGTCGAAAGATGATAAAATGCCGGTCGGCCGTACAATTTGGGGACTTCTGACAAGTCCTGATTACTCATTCGCGGACTTCAAGGCGATTATGGTGAACGGGGCGGTAAAATCCAAAACGCTGATGCCGGAATTGATCCGGTGCGATTTGCGGGAGGATCTCCGCCACGTACAGGTGCCCTATCTGATTTTGCAGGGAGAACGGGATCTGGTCACCCCCTTTGCGCTGGTGAAAAAATTGGCCGATGAGTCCGGCAACCCCAACCTGAGATTCGTTCCCGTTCCCGGCAGTTCTCATCGCCCAGGTTCTAAAGGGATGGATGCCGTCATCAGCGAAGGATTTTCTTTTCTGATGGAGAGTGAAACAACGTCCGTCCGCGAATAAAGCCCGCATATCCGAGAGAAGCTTTCCTGTAGGATCGCCCCAACGATCCTACATCCGCCGTCACTTTAAAACGAAGAAACCGGCAATTTATTATAAATCATTTGAAGC
>JAAWBP010000011.1 GCA_022792755.1 Oscillospiraceae bacterium
GTACCCGTTCGAAATCTTTGATTTCGCTAACGGGTGAGGTTATTATAACACATCCACCCATTTTCGACAAAGTCTTTTTAAAATAAAATACATATAGTATATTAAGCTAAATTTCGACAAATCAAAATGAAGATTTCTCGGCATTCATCCCTTCTATATACTCCGAATTGTATTTTTTCTGCATATTATACGTTTTTTAGCCAATTTATTTGGACGGCATAGTGCTCCTCCAACTGCCGCAGCCTTTTCCGCATCGCAGCCGCCCCGGGGAGGACAGACTCCACCTTCTTCCAAAATGCAGGGGAATGGTTATGCTCAACCGTATGGCAGAGCTCGTGTACCACGACGTAGTCGATCAGCTCCTCCGGCAGAAGGATCAGCCTCCAGCTGAGCCGGATGTCGTTCCGGCCGGTGCAGCTTCCCCAGCGGCTGGCAGCACTCCCCACCGTCACACTGCGGCAGGAAAGCTCTGTAAAGTTTTTCCACTTTTCAAGAAATTGGGGCAGCTGCCGTTCCGCTTCCCGCCTATACCATTCAGTCAACGCCCTTTTCCGATCCCGCTCGTCCGCGGGCAGGAGACAACATCCCTCTTCCAGTCTTACTGTCCCCCGCTCCACCAGCCGGACAGGATATTCTTTTCCAAGAAAGAGGACGGCTTCCCCCTCCCCGGCGGAGTACCCTTCCCGCTCCTGAATTATTTGCTGAGCGGCTTCGACATGCGCTTCGATCCAATCCCTTTTGGATGCGGCAAACGCCTCGATCGCCGACGCCGGCATCCGAAGCGGCGCCCGGATTTCCACGCTGGCGTCAGGCAAAACATAAAGCGCCAAGGTCTTCCGCTTCGACCGAACCAGCCGGTATTCAAATTGTTTCATCCTATATCCTCTCCAGTCTGACTCCTCTCTTTTCATCTCTGTAAAGCAATCCTGCTTGTCATTTCACAATCTTCTGTTCAGCATGACCCAGCCGGTTATCGGCCGGGATTTCTATAAATCACACCGGAATGACGAAAGCAGAAGCGCTGACCGCGCTTCTGCTCTGCTTTTCTGCTATTTTACCCTGAAACGAAGGACATTCCAGGAAACCTTCGGCATCCGGACAGTCGCTGTACCGTTTTCCATCTTCGGCAGTTCACAGCTCACCGGAACGATTTGATGCGCCGCACTGTTGGTCGCCTTGATGTCGTCGTTTGAGTAGCAGATGCACTCAACGCATTCCGCCGTGCCGAACGAACGCAGGTCGACCGACACCTCGGCGTCGTCCTCCAGGCTGCGGTTGACCGCAAAAACGGTGACAATATTTTCCTCCTCGTTATACACCGCCACCGAGTCGATCTGCTTCACCCCGGAGCGCTCCTCGCAGGAATAAACCGGAGAATCCACCTCGGCGCTCAGCGCCGTGCCGCGCCCATAATTGGAGGCGTGCATAAACGGATAGAAGATGGTCTGCCGCCAGGCAGGGCCGTCGCCGTCCTCAGTCATGATCGGCGCAATGACATTTACGAGCTGCGCCAGGCAGGCGGCCTTGACGCGGTCGCAGTTTTTGAGAAGGGTGATCAACATCGAACCGACGAGGACTGCATCCTCAAAAAAGTAAATATCCTCGAGCTGATGGGGCGCCTGCACCCATTTCGGCAGCTTTTTATCCTGCTCGTTGGAATGGTACCAAACGTTCCACTCGTCAAAGGAAAGGTTGATGTCCTTGGTGCCACGCTTCTTCGCTTTGACCATATCGCAGACCGCGACCACTTCTTTGATAAAGTCGTCCATCTCGTCGCCTTTTGACAGGAAAGACTGGGTGTCCGCGCTGTTATTGTACCCATAATATTGATGCAGAGAGAGCAGATCCACGTTTTCATAGGTGTGGGTCAGCACCGTCTCCTCCCAGCTGAGGTAGGTCGGCATCTGTTTGTGAGAGCTCCCGCAGACGACCAGCTCGATCGACGGGTCAACCCACTTCATAATCTTGGCGGTTTCGCAGGCGAGACGGCCGTACTCCTCCGCCGTTTTGTGGCCGATCTGCCACGGGCCGTCCATCTCGTTGCCGAGGCACCAGGTTTTGATCCCATGCGGCTCTTTATAGCCGTGCCGCGCCCGCAGGTCGCTGAGAGCCGTCCCGCCGGGATGGTTGCAGTACTCGATCAGCTCCTTTGCCTCCATCGCGCCGCGGGTTCCGAGGTTGACCGCCATCATCACCTCGGCGTCAGCTTTCTTCGCCCAGTCGCAGAATTCGTTCAATCCAACCTGATTCGACTCCACCACAAACCAGGCGAGCTCCAGCCGGGAGGGGCGGAACTCCTTCGGCCCGACGCTGTCCTCCCACTTGAAGCCGGAGACGAAATTTCCGCCCGGATAACGCACCACCGGGACGCCTAACTCCCGAACCAGTTCCAGCACATCGGTGCGGAAGCCCTGTTCGTCCGCCGCAGGATGCCCCGGCTGATAGATTCCGTTGTAGACGGCCCGCCCCAGATGCTCGATAAACGAGCCGTAAATCCGTTTGTCGACCGGGGCGATCCGGCTGTTTTTGTCCAAAGTAATTTTCGCCTGTTTCATTGATTCCACCTCACTCATTTATTTGACACATTTTGAATGAACCGCGACCGGGAAGAGCCGCCTGAAAAGCAGTATAAAACGCAGAGATACCGATCTAATTCGATGCTCTGCACAAAAATCAGGGGAATTTTCTCTTCCAAAGCCGACCTCTTCCAGAGTTCATCCTTGATTTAAAAAACGTTCGATCTCCTCCGCCGCCGGAATCGCCGGGATGCCGCCGAACCGGGTGGCGCAGAGCGAACCCGCCGCACAGGCAAAGCGGAGCATTTCGGGGAGAAGCCCGCCGTCCAGCGAAAAGCCGTTTTGGATCAGCCTCGAAAGGAGCGCCCCAGTAAAGACGTCCCCCGACCCGGTCGTATCGACGACCGCCACCTCAGGGGCCGGAAGATATCCGCTGTTCTCCCGGGTTTTATAATAACAGCCCTTCGGCCCCATTGTGACGGCTACCAGCTCCGCCCCCTGCTCGACAAGCCACTCAGCCCCCCTCTTTTCATCCTCATAGGGGGTGAGGAGAGGGACCTCGTTGTCGGACAGCTTGACGACATCGGCCCATTGCAGGGGAAGAGCCATCATCTCTTTTGCAAACGCCACATCCTCCCAGAGGGCGGGCCGCCAGTTCGGATCGTAAGAAATTTTTGCACCCGCTGCCTTGGCTATACGGAGGGCTTCCAAAGTCGCTTCCCTGGCCGGCTCGTCCGTCAGGGAAAGGGAGCCGACGTGGAGCACCTTGCAGTTTTCCAACAGCCCGCGGTCAAGCTCCTCCTCCGCTAAGAGGGTGTCCGCCGAATGGTTCCGGCAGAAGGTAAAGCTGCGGTCTCCGTTCGGGCTCAGGTGGACGAAGGCGAGGGTCGTGTGCACCCTGCTCCGCCGCATGAACGAAGTGTCCACCCCATTCTCTTTCAGGGTGTCCGCCAACAGATTCCCGAACTGATCCTCCCCCACCTTACCAATGAAGGCCGTCCTGCATCCGGCCTTTGCCGCCATCACCAGGACGTTGGCGGGGGCGCCGCCGGGATTTGCCGTAAAGGTGTTTTCCCGCTCAGAGGGAGTGAAATCAATCAGTGTTTCGCCGAGTGCGGCAAGGTCGATCTGTTTCATCCCTTACGCTCCAATCAAAGTGTACTGGTTCCCGCAGTGGTTCGTCACCTCACAGGAGACGACCTTGCCGTCCTCCCAGGCAAAATCTAGCTCAAAGCCGCCGCGGGCGCGCACCCCTTTCAGGTGTCCCTTGCTCCAGGCCTGCGGAAGGTTGGGCAGGAGCTCGATCTCGTACGACACGATCTTTCCGTCGGCGTTGGTGACCTGGCGGGACTGGATCAGCGCCTCCAGCATCAGGGCCGGGAAACCGCCGCTGATATCGGTGTTGAAAATCTCCGGGCCCATATCGTGGGAGGAGGAGAAGGTGTTGTAGTAGTTGTTCTGCGCCATCTCGCACAGGATGTTCCAGACCGTCTCATTGTCCTTGAGATGGGCCGCGGAAAAGGCCATCTGGACGTTTCCAAAGGCCATCTGCCCCTTTTCGCCCTCCTTGTATTTCATCCGGTACTGGTAGGCCTTTTCGCAGGCGTCATAGAGCTCCCGATTCTCTCGCAGCAGCGCCGGAAGGCCGTAATAGAGCAGGTAGAGGTGGGAGGAATGGCGGTGGTCATACCGGTCTTTTAAGTCGGGAGTCATCCACTCTTTAAGCGCGCCGTCCTCGTTGATCTGGTAGGGCGGCATCTTGTCGAGAATGCTCTGCCACTTCAGAATGTTTTCCTCCTCAACTCCCAGCGTTTTGCAGCCTTCGATCAGGTTCTGGAACAGCTCGGACGCCACCGCGACATCCATCGTCGCATTGACGCAGGCCTGTGCCTCCGACCCGACGGGGTTGTTTTCCGGGGAATAGGAGGGGGTGAAGAACCAATGCCCGTTTTCATCCTCAATTAAGAAATCCTCATAGAAAAGGGCGCACTCCTTCATATAGGGGAGGGCGTGGTTCACAAAGAACTCCCGGTCGCCGCTGTAAAGGTAGTAGTCGTAGAAGAAATGGGAATTCCAGGCGGCGCCGGCCGTCCAGAAGGTCATACACCACCGGTGGCCGAAATGGTTGAGCAGGCCGCTCCGGTTCCCGCGGCAGGCGAGCATCATCCCGCGGCAACCGTAAAGGGTCTCGGCGTTGACCTTGTTGTCGGGGACCAGGTACTCCTCATAGTTGACGAAGCTGTCCATCATCTCGAACATATTGCCGGGCAGGTTGCAGAGGATCGCCGTCTGGAGGTTGCCGTTCTGGGTGTAGTCGCCCGACCAGCAGGGTTGGTTGGTGCCCGCCCAGATTCCCTGGAGATTGGGCGGGGTTTCGCCGCTGGCGCAGAGGATTTCGTACCGCCCCGCATCGAAAACACGCTTGAAGAAGCCGTTTGGCGGCGGTGTCCCCTCCTTCCGGGAGCGGGCCCAGAGCTCCTCCGCCAGCTGCCCATCGCTCTCCGGGTCACCCAGCTCGAGCGAAATCCGGTTGTAGATGCCCCCGTGGATTGCGGCGTGGGAAGCTAAAAGCGTATCGAAATCCGGATCAATCCCGTTGAAAGCGGCTTCCGCGGAAACTTCAGGCTCTTTGATGCAGTCGCACATCACGACGTTAAAATACAGCACCGTTTCGACGGCGCCTTCCACCAGAATCCCGTTTCCGGTCTCCGACAGGCAGCCGTCTGTCTTCGCAACCTTGGCTGCGCAGCGGTATCCATAATCCACCGTTTTGAAAATCCCGTCGTAGAGGATTGTATCCCCCTTCACCGAAATTTTGGGAGTATCGATATTCCGGTCGTAATGTTCCTCCCACCAGCGGTTCGGACCGTCGATTTCAGTGAATTTCTCCAGCCGGATTTCATAGGAAGCAGGCTCGCTCGAACGGATCCGCATCACCGCGATCCGATCGGCGCGGGAGACGAAAAGCTCCCGCTCGATCTTGCAGCCATCTACTTTAAATGAGACGGCAGTCAGCCCATTTTCAAAGTTGACGGATTTTTCATATGCCGCCGGTTCCCCGTCCATTTTCAGGTCGACTGCCAGGGTACAGGCTGGAACAAAAGGGTCTGTCCAGTCCATCTCGTTCGGAAAGCCCTCCTTTTTTCCCTGCTCCACCACAAAGTTGGCAGCCTCCTGGTATTTCCCGGCCTTCAGAAGGGCGCGGATCTCCGAAAGGGTTTCCGCCGTGTGAACCGGGGTGCGCCTTGGATGGAGCGGCGCATAAAGCCACTCATGAGAAAAGATGACCTTTTCCTTCGCGGGAAAGCCCATCGCTACCGCGCCGATGGTTCCGTTCCCGGTGATCAGCCCCTCTTCCCATTTGCTCGCCATTGTTTTGCTGGTATAACCTTTATTCATCGTTTTCTGCTCCTGTTCTTTTACAAACTCGATCCTTTGCGTTTCAATCAGAGGGCACCGTCCCGCTGTTCGACGTTTCCGCCAGGGACGCCCCGATCCTCATCTTTTATTGTATTGACCGATACCGGCAGCCGTGCCGCATCACACATCCATCTTACCTTTTTCACCTCCCGCCGTCAAGGTGAATTTTTAAGCCTTTTTCATTGAGATTTCACCCCGTTTGCAGAAAGGCGGCGGCTGTGCTACAATATCCCCTGACAGCAGTTTCCAAAAAGGGGGATTTCCGATGGGGATTGAAGCGGTAAAAACATATTTAAAGCAGTTTGGCAGAGAAGGCGACATCCTAGAATTCGACGTTTCGAGCGCGACGGTTGATCTGGCGGCGCAGGCACTCAGCTGCCCGCCGGAGCGGATTGCAAAGACCCTCTCCTTTTATCACGGAGAGGGCTGTATCCTGATCGTCACAGCGGGGGATGCCAAGATTGACAACGCCAAATTCAAAGGGCAGTTCGGGCAGAAGGCGAAGATGCTCGCCGCCGAAGATGTGGAACGCCTGACCGGCCATCCGATCGGCGGGGTCTGTCCCTTTGCGGCCAAGGAGGGCGTCGGCGTTTATACCGACGCTTCCCTGAAACGGTTTTCCACCGTTTTCCCCGCCTGCGGCAGCCCCAACAGCGCCATCGAGCTCAGCTGCGACGAGCTGTACCAGCTCTCCGGCAGCCTGGGCTGGATCGACGTCTGCAAAGGTTGGCAGGAGGAAGATAAGTAACGCCCGAAACAGCGTCGTCAACACGCACATCCTGTCAGCAAAAGCTAGAGGCAAACCCGCCGTCCGAAATTGATTCGGACGGCGGGTTTGCCGGTTCAGCCCCAATGACAGGGACCCAGATTTTGTTTGATCTGTTCCAGATTGTATTCCAAAGGGGCGCTTCCATCCAATACGATCTGCCTGCAAGTTAGCAGCTTTTCCCAGGCATCGTGTTTTGCTTTGCTGCGCATCTCCAAGCCGCCTATGTCATAAGCCGCCGCCCACTCAATAAAATCGCGGTGGTTTTGATATAGGTCGCCGCCCGCTTCAATACGGGAGCCGAACTCCCTTCTCTCCCTTTCCCGCAGCCTTGCAATCCGGAGGTTCGTTTCGGTCACCAGGCGGACCGCCAGTGAAAACAGTGGGATCAGTTCGTCTCCCCAATCGACCAAAGAGCCGGAGACTACGATCCTGTCCGCTTTCTCGATCCCGCGCCGCATCATCTCGACCCGTTCTGCGGGCTCCCTTTTTTTCGTATAGGGCGGATCCGACGGCAGCCAGTAATAGTCGTCGGTATCCATCACGTCATAGCCCAGCCGGCCGCCCAGGTATCTTGCCAAAGTAGTCGTACCCGAGCCTGACGCGCCGTAAATGTGAATCACACTTTTTCCCATGTCCTTCCTCCTTAGACAAAGCAATCGGGCGATAACGCGTTTTTCGCCGAAGCCTTGACCCAATGGACAGCCCGTGGCCGGACAGGGTACCCCTGCCGGCAGTTCGCGCCCCAACGCTTTACCAATTTTGAGGCGGTTATCCCGCGAGATACATTTTCCAAACTGTAGGGCAAGGTCTCTCGCGGGTTACAAATATCGCTTTTCGCACAACTTACAAATCGCGTTTGTTCAGCCCGACCATGGGCCTTGTGGGTTCGAATGTTTTTGCCAGTACGGCTTTCGGATCGCGACTGGCCGGTCTGGCCACAGACCGCATTCGCCTGCGGAGGCGCTCCGCCGCGGCCTGACCGGCGGGCAAAAAGCGCCTTTCTTCTTTCAGGCCATTTCTCTACTGAATGACATAGAACAGGATGCAGAAATAGTGGAGGATGCTCCCCGCCAAGACAAAGAAATGAAAGATGGAGTGCATGTATTTGACCTTTTTTCCCAGCCCGTATAAAACTGCGCCAATGGTGTACGCAACCCCGCCGGTAAGCAGCAAAGCGATCCCGCCGGGGCGCATCACCGCAAGAAGCGGCTGAAAGGCAAAGATGATGACCCAGCCCATTGCAATGTAACAGACCATCGAAAAGATCTTGAACCGGTTCAGGCTGACCGCGTTGAGCACGATCCCGAGCACGGCGGCCCCCCAGACGATCCCGAACAGCACCCATCCGACCGCCCCGCGAAGCGATACGAGGGTGAGAGGGGTATAGGTGCCCGCGATCAGCAAGAAAACCGAGCAGTGGTCCAGCACACGCAGGACGCGCTTCCCCTTATTCGGCCGCAGGCCGTGATAAATGGTCGACATGCTGTATAAAATCACCAGCGCCGCCCCGTAAACCGCCATGCTGACCACGCCCCACGCGTCGGAGCAGAGGGCGGCCAGCACCACCCCAACCACCAGAGCGGCCACCGACAGCAGCGTTCCGACCCCGTGGGAGATCGAGCTCATCAGCTCCTCCGCCAAACTGTAAATAGGAGCGTTCCCTTTTAATTTCAACGTCATATGGATTCACCTTCCTTTTCCCTGGTTCCAGTCTACCACAATTCCGGCGAAAAACATGGAGAAACCGTGAACATTTCAAGGCGTTTTTATTCTTGCGCTCCTTTTCCTCTGCGTTAAAGTGTGGTAAAATATCCGCAGAGCAGGTATGTGCCGCAGTCGAACCCCCATTTAAAAGGACGGTGATTGTTCTGAAAAACAATGCGCTCAATGATCTGCCCAGAGAAGAACTCCTTCGGCTCATTGAGCTTTACTCAAAAAACTGGCTGGCGCTGGACGGGGTCTGGTTTCAGTCGGTCGAGAAAAAGCGCGGGATGGATGAGGCGATGGAGCATGACGCCGCCGCGTGGAGCCGTTTTACCCGGATCGAGGCGAAGCGGATCAAGGAATTCCTGGGGCTCCCCGAGCCGGCAGGCCTAGAAGGGTTGGCGGCGGCGCTTTCCCTGCGGTTTTACGCCAACCTGAACCGGGCGGAAACCATAATCCAAGGGAACACCCTAGTTTATAGGACACTGGAATGCCGGGTTCAGCGGGCAAGAGCGGGAAAAGGGATGCCCTTTCACCCCTGCAAACTGGTGGGGCTGATTGAATACACCGGCTTTGCGCAGGTAATTGACCCGCGTTTCCGGTGCGAATGCCTCAGCTGCTACCCCGATATCACCGACCCGGACTGCAGCTGCGCCTGGCTGTTCACATTGGCAGACTCACCGGCTGCATCCGCCGGGTAAAATTTACGGCTTTCCAAACGGAAGCGGGAAGGAGGGAACGAGATGGACATCGAATACAAATTCGACACCCAGCTTCTGATCGAAGGGCAGGGGCTTTCGGAGGATGAAATCAACGAGTATATCACCAAAAATATCGAAGGGGACTGTCTCCTCGCCGTCGGCGACGAAACGCTGATTAAAATTCACTTCCACACCAACACGCCTTGGCTCGTACTGGAATACTGCGCCTCGCTCGGCGAAATCCACGACATCGTGGTCGAGAACATGCAGCTCCAGGCCGGTGGCCTCCACGGTTGAGACGCAGGCCTCACCGACAGTTTGCCTTTAGCGCTCGGCATGAATTTTACTTCCACAAACCGAAAATGCCCCGGATTTTATCCGGGGCATTTTTCATCTGCCGTTCTACCCTTCCGCCGAGAAACGATACTCAGTCGTATAAGAATAAAGGGCGCCTGCTTTTAAAACAGGGGACGGGAAGTTTTTGTGCTTCATCGCGTTCGGGAAGAACTGGGTCTCCAGGCAGAAGCCGGCATGTTTGCAATATCCGGCGCCGTTCTTGCCTACGACCGCGCTGCTGAGCCCGTTGCCGCAGTAGAACTGAATCCCCGGTTTGTCGGTGTAAACCTCCATTCTGATGCCGGTCTCCGGGCAGACCGCTTCCGCGGCGATCCCGTAAACTTTGTCGGCGGAATCGAGCACCCAGTTGTGGTCGTATCCCCCCGCGCTGACGAGGCCGGGCTCTTCGTCATGGATCCGATCCCCAATGACGTGAAAGTCGCGGAAATCATACGGTGTGCCGGCAACCTCTGCGATGATCCCGTTCGGAATGGTTTCGTCATTCCCGACCGTGTACCTGTCCGCGTAGAGCTTCAGCTGATGATCCAGCACGTCCCTCCCCCTGTCCTGCCCGCCGAGATTAAAGTAAGTGTGGTTGGTCAGGTTGCAAATGGTGTCGCGGTCGCTGACGGCGCGGTAGTCGATGACAAGCCCGTTCTGGCCGGTCAGGCGGTAGATCACCGTCACGTTCAGGTTGCCCGGATAATTTTCCTCCCCGTCGGGGCTGAACAGGCTGAGCTTCAATTCCTCTCCGCACTTCCCTTCGGCCTTTTCGGCCTTCCAAATCTTTTTGTCAAAGCCGATCTTTCCGCCGTGAAGATGATTGTTCCCGTCATTGCAGTAGAGCTGATACGCTTTGCCGTCGAGTTCAAAATACCCCTTTTCGATCCGGTTCCCGCAGCGCCCGATCAGCGCGCCTAAAAACCCCCCGCGGGTTTCGTATTCTCCGACGGTATCGTAACCCAGCGCTACATCCTTAACCGCGCCGGTCTTGTCCGGAACCCGGATCGAAACGACGGTCCCGCCGTAATTCATAATATCGACTGAAATCATGCCGTTGTCCAGAGTAAAAAGCTGGACGCTTTCCCCTGCCGCCGTAGTTCCAAAAGGTCTTTGAGTCAGTTTTGTCATATGATTACCCTCCTGATAGAATGAAATATACCGGTTTGGAAAACTGAAACATACAAAAACTTTATGGATGATATTGTACCACAAAAAAGCCCGATGTGCACCCCTTTTCGTATCACAAGATTTCTGGGAACCCGCCTTCATTTTTTCGCCGCGTCAACGAACGAAATCCATCTGCGCCGCCCGCATATCGCGTTTATCTCCGGGGGCTTCGCCGGCCTCTTTGATTACGAAACAGCAAACAGCCGCCGGACAGCCGAAAATTTGATCGGCTTGCCCAACGGCTCTGTCTCATATTATTTCTGTGCCAGATTTTTATTCAGCAAACATCGGTGTGGAAAGATACCGTTCGCCGGTGTCGGGGAGGAGCGCGACGATAACTTTCCCCTCGTTCTCCGGGTGCTTTGCAAGCTCCGTCGCCGCAAAAACAGCTGCGCCGGACGAAATTCCTACGAGCAGCCCCTCTTTCCTCGCAAGGGTTCTGCCAGTCTCGAAGGCATCTTCATTCTCCACTGTGATAATCTCATCATACACCTTTGTATTCAGGGTGTCCGGTACAAATCCAGCGCCAATCCCCTGGATTTTATGCGAGCCGGGCGTCCCCTTAGAAAGCACCGGGGAGCCGGCAGGCTCAACCGCGACAACTTTTACATTTGGGTTTTTGCCCTTTAAGTATTCGCCAACGCCCGAAACCGTGCCGCCGGTGCCTACCCCCGCAACAAAAATATCGACCTTGCCATCGGTGTCCTCCCAGATCTCCGGCCCCGTCGTCCTGCGGTGCATAGCGGGATTGGCCGCGTTGGTAAACTGGCTGGGGATAAAACTGTTCGGCGTTTCAGCTGCAAGCTCCTGCGCCTTTGCAATCGCGCCTTTCATCCCCTTCGCGCCTTCGGTCAAAACAAGCTCTGCCCCATAAGCTTTCAGAAGGTTGCGGCGCTCAACACTCATCGTTTCCGGCATGGTGAGGATAATTTTATACCCTCTGGAAGCTGCAACAGCGGCAAGGCCGATGCCCGTATTCCCACTGGTCGGCTCAATGATCACCGAACCGGGTTTCAAAATTCCCTTTTCTTCCGCCTCGTCGATCATCGCCTTAGCGATTCTGTCCTTGACGCTTCCCGCCGGATTGAAATACTCAAGCTTGCCGTAGATCACTCCCTTCAGCCCGTTCTGTGCATTATAGTTGGTCAGCCTCAAAAGCGGCGTGCCGCCGATCAAATCCGTGATCCTGTCAAATGTTTTCATGATAGCTTCGCTCCTTGTAGATCATCTTCGTTTACCGCCTGCACCGTATTGCGTCCTTTCAACATCGTTTCCGCCCGAAATACTGTCTCATCCAAACACCCTCGATTCCAAATACTTATTAAACCTACTTATTATATAGGTATAATACCACCGCGATTGCAGTTTGTCAACTGTTTTTTAAATAGAAGGAGGTGGAATTTGGCTCCGAATCCTTAAACCACCTTTCCCCGCAAGAATATTTTACGTATTTCGGCGGGGATTTTTTCACGGATTGGCGTATTTGTTTTACCCATCCCATTAGCTTATCCCGGCGGAAAAATCCTCCACAGGAAGGCAATTCGTTTTCCGTTCTTGCATCCCCCGGCCATGGATGGTAGAATGAATACAAACCGTTGGGATCGGAGGAAAACGTTGTGGTTCAGTTTGGAAACGGCTGGGATGAAGTCCTGGCCGGAGAATTCGAGAAACCCTACTATCAAAAGCTGCGGGCCTTCTTAAAAAAAGAATACGGCTCGAGACGGATTTACCCCGACATGTACAGCATCTTTCAGGCGATGCAGGTCACGCCCTATCATGAAGTAAAGGTCGTTATCCTCGGGCAAGACCCCTATCATGGACCCGGACAGGCTCATGGCCTTTCCTTTTCCGTCCAGCCGGGGATCGAGCCGCCGCCCTCCCTCCAGAATATCTTCGAGGAGCTCCGCCAGGAGCTGGGGTGTTATCTGCCGAACAACGGATGCCTCCTTCCCTGGGCGGAACAGGGGGTTTTGCTCCTCAACACCGTCCTCACCGTCCGGGCGAGGAGTGCAAACTCCCACCGCGGCTATGGGTGGGAGATCTTTACAGACCGGGTGATCGAATTGGTCAACGACCTGGAGCAGCCGGTCGTATTTTTACTGTGGGGGGCGAACGCCCGCGAAAAGGCCGCGCTGATTACCAATCCGCAGCATTATATCCTAACGGCGCCCCATCCCAGCCCGTTCTCCGCCGCACGCGGCTTTTTCGGATGCGGGCACTTCAAAAAGGCGAACGAGCTGCTGGCCGCTTCGGGCAGGGAGCCGATCGACTGGCAGATCAAAAACCTATAAGTCAATCGGAGAAGCTCTCTGTCGAATCGGATCATGCCCTCCGCCCTTTCCCATTCGGAAAACGGAGCAATTCTCGATTGACAGGGGCAGCGCCAAAAATAACAGCAAAGGAGAAAGAAACGATGCAGACCATTCAAACACCATTTTATCAGCTGGAGGTCGGAGGGGCGGAAGGGTTCCTCGTCTACCGCGGGAAGGATCTCGCCGCCCGCGCGCTGAAAGGCCCTGTCTTTGAACTGGACGGCACCCCGCTTCCGCCGGAATTTTCGAAGGTTTCCCTCCTCTCTGAAGAAAAACTCAACGGCAATGTGACAGAATACCGGTTCGGCGCGGCCTATGCCGCTCACCCGGAGGTCACCCTCACCCTAGTCGCTCGGACGGCGGAAGGATCGCCGGTCCTCAAATTCAGATATGCCCTGACCGGGGACGGAAGCCACCGGCTGACCAAATCGAACGGAGAAATGCTCCATTACTGCGCCCTTTCCCTGGCGGAAGAGGACGCGCTGACCGAAGTGCGTTTCTCCGAATTCAACGAGCTGACCCACAGCTTCTGCATGAATGAGGTTCCGGTTGAGGAACATTGCTTTAAACATCGTTTTGATGCAATGGGCCCTCTGCTCGCCGGATCGGACGGAAAGGAGAGCTTCCTGCTCGCCTACGAACACGGCTCGCAGTATCCCGACGCCTTTCTCCACTATTGCTTCACCCCGGAACGGGGGGTGATCCTCGCGGCAAAGAAGGGGAACTACACCGCCGGGACAGTAATTTCAGACCGTCCTTTTGAAACGGTTTGGTTCGATTTCGGTACAGTCGAAGGCGGCATCGACGAACTGGCTGCCGCCTTCCGGGAGTTCCAGCTCAAATATGCCACCCTGAACCTGGAGAGCCGGAAGCCTTACATCTTTTACAATACCTGGAATTACCAGGAGCGGAACAAGTGGTGGAACCGGAAGGCCTACCTCGCCGACATGGATGAAGCCCGGATGCTCGAAGAGATCGAGACCGCCCAC
>JAAWBP010000012.1 GCA_022792755.1 Oscillospiraceae bacterium
AGAGGGGTGTCAATATTGACACCCCTCTTTTGTCATCGGAAACGCGTTATTTCATTTCCTGCTCCAGATTTTCGAATAGTTCACAGTCAAAAAATTCGGGGATGGTAATCTCCAGCCCATCGCAAAGTCTTTTGACTGTGATAATCGATAAATCCCTTCTGTCAGGACTCATCATACTGTAAACGGTCGAAGATGTAACGCCGGAACGAACGGCGAGATCGTTGTATTTAATTTTCCGCTCTCGGCAAAGTTCCTGAAACCTTAAAACGACGGCATCCTTAATATGCATTTCGTTCGCCTCCCTAGCTATTATTCTAAGAAGGTTTACGTTTATATGTATACGCGCTTGCGTGTATTTGAAAAATATGGTATAATAAAGATGTTTTTTTGATAAAGAGAGAGGCTACAGACAACCCACCCAAGCCCGCTGCTCCTCCTTTCCGGGAGGGAGCGTAAAGCCTGACACCAGGCACATGTGTTCATATTTGTATTCGAATAATGAATCTATATTTCGTATTCGATAACGTATAGACTCTTTCAAGAAATCAAAACAGAAAGAGGTGCTTTTATGCCCGCCCCAACCTGCTGCTTCACCGGGCATCGGGAGCTGCCGGAGGAAAAATCTCCGAAATCAAGCGGCGGCTTGCGGAGGAAATCGTCTGCCTCATCTCCGAAGGCGTGACCCGGTTTGCAGCGGGCGGCGCCCTGGGGTTCGACACCCTTGCGGCCTTGGCGGTCTTGCAGATGAAAGTGCTCTTTGCAGAGCTCGAGCTGACCCTGGTCCTCCCCTGCAAGACGCAGGACCGGTACTGGAGGCAGGCGGAGAAGGAACTCTACCGGGAGATTCTGTCCCAGGCGGACCATGTCACCTATGTGTCGGAGCAATATACGCGGGGCTGTATACAAAAACGGAACCGCCTTCTGGTGGAAGGGAGTTCCGTTTGCGTTTGCTATTGCGCCAAAAACCAGGGCGGTACGGCCTATACCGTGCAGTACGCCCGCAAAAAGGGGCACAGAGTCATCAACCTGGCGGAGTGACCGGCGGCTTGGGCCGGCTCTCCACCTTAAAAAATTCCCCGTTCCAGTGGACTTCCACCGTAACCGGCCTGTCGCTCCTGACTGTGATTCGGGGGCGTTCCCTCTCTTCCCGTGCTTCGCAGAGCAGGTCGACCGACAGGCCGCCGAAGGGGTAATTTTCGATCCCGTGGCGCTCCGTCCGGTTGACGTGCCAGACGATTTTTTCATGTTCGTCGTCCGCCCGGATTCCCAGGACGTATTCAAACAGGACGGCAATCGGCGTGAGCCCTGTCCAGCCGACAAATTTCGGGCGGGAATGGCTGCCGCGGGCCGCTTCCTCCGGCGCGTAATTCTCCCAGAGGGTGCCGGTTTCGTTAAACACGCGGACAACATTTTCAAGGTGGTTGACCGCGATGTCATATGCGAGCTTTTCCTCCCCGACCCGGGCAAGCCCTTTGAGCAGCATGTAGTTGGTCGGGGCCCAGACCGAGCCGCGCCAGTAGTCGCCGCCCGGGACATAACCCTCGGTGTCAGCCGAGATCGAAGGGATCAGGTGAGGGCGCCAAAACTCCTCCGGATTTTTCAGGTGGGCGAGAAAGGGCCCCAGCCGTTCGGACGGCACGATATCGGCCAGCAGCGCCCAATAGGAGCCGACCGTCTTGACGTGGTTGAGGGAGCCGTCCCGCCATCTGTCGAAATAGAAGGCGTCCCGGCCGTCCCAGAGGGTTCCGTTGATAAAAGCGGTCAGCGAGGCGATTTCCTCCTCCAACTCTGTCACATCGCTTTCCCGGCGGAGCACCCCCGCCATTTTGACAAGGTATTTCGCCGAGATCACCGCCTGGATGCAGGCGTCCACCCAGGCCATATGCCCGTGGGAAAACATGACGTTGTAGCCGGGCCGAAGCCGCGGCATATTGTCCATCCCGCAGCCCCAGCCGGAGGAATAATAGGAGCCGTCGGGCCAGGTGCGGTTCTCCTTCATCCAGAAATGGTAGGCGAGGATCGGGTCAAAAACCCGCCCCAGCCGTTCCAGGTCTTTGGTCTGCTCATAGTACTGCCATTCGCTCCAGGCGAGGATGTTCGGCCCGGTGGAGGAGGGGTCGTACCGGTGGAAGCTTTCGCCGCGTTCCTCCTCCCAGAGCTCCCGGCAGATAAAGCCGTCCGGGTATTGGCGGGCATACATATTGTCGAGCGACTTCTGAAAGTTGAAGGCCCGTGCCGCGTACCGTCCGTACATCGCGATAAAGGCGGTATCCCACATGAAGAGGCAACCGTTAAAGGCGGTGTCGATAAAGTTCGAGACAAATCCCGCCTCCGGGCTGGGCCTGCGCAGGTTGCCGAAGGCAGTCCGCCAGGCGTAATCATAGCAGGCAACGGCATCCTCGTGCCCCTCCCAGACCGGGCGGGGCAGCTTGTCCCGGCTTTCCTCATAGGAGGGGACGGGGGCGTCCTCCGGCTCCTGGCCGATAAAGGTGTTGTGTTTGACATAGGGGCATTCGCCGTAGGTTTGGTAGGTGATTCCCATTTTGATCCCGCTCCTCGCTGCTTTGTGATGGCTTGCTATTTCATCCCGTCCAGGAGCTCCCGGATGAGCTTCCCCATCCGCTCCCGGTGGTAGTTGATGACCTTCCAGCCGTTCTCCTCCGTCCCGACGACCCGGGGGTCTTCCCCGAACATCCCGAGCGGCCAGCCCTCCTCCGGCAGGTTTTCCATGTGGACCAGCTCCGGGTAAAGGGCGCGGGTGATCATCGTCTCGTTCCCCGCCGCGTGGTCGGACATATAGCCCTTCATCTCGGGGGTGTTTTCCATATAGCAGGTGATGACCTTGATCCCGTAGGCTTCCTCCAGCTTTTCCTTGTTCTTTTCCGCCCAGATGATCGACGGGCCGTGCCCGTGCATGACGGCGAGCTTGAACCCAGCGCGGGCGAGCTGCTTGACGATGGAGAAAACCATCGCGGAAAACAACTCTTCATCCATGTAGTAGATGCTCCCCGGGAGCTGCTGGGTCGGGTAGGCCATAAAGCTTTCGGGGTCTTTTTCAAACCAGAAATCCATCCCGTAGTATTCGGTGCCGTCCGGCTCGATCTTCTTGGCGTCCGGCGCGCAGAAGAGCATCGGCAAAACGATGCCGCCCACGTCCTCGGCCAGCATCCCGAACAGCTCCTCCGACTGGATGCCGTCCGCCCCGAGCGGGAGATGCGCCCCGTGCCATTCAATGGTTCCAAGCGGCAGGTAGGCGACCGGCGCCTGGGAGAGCCGCTCCTTGAAGGCGGCGGGGGTGATGTATTTATACTGCACTTCTTTTTTCATGGTCTTTCTCCTTCCGGACGAAGCGCCCGCCTTTTTCGACGGGCGCCGCTTTTGTTATTTCATGGCTTCCCTGAGCCAGTCGGTCACCCGCTTCATGTTGTCGAGGCTCTCAAAGACAAAGCTCCCGTGCCCTTGGTTGTGGAGCAGGTCGAGGGTGACTTTTTCCTCCCCAATCACGTCGGAAAGCGCCTTGTCGAAGTCGATCGACTGGAGGACGGGGACGATGGGGTCTCTCGTCCCATGCTGGATCAGGAAGGGCGGACAATCCTCGGTGATATAGGTCGCGGGGGAAAACTCTTTGACGAGGGCCGGAAATTCCTCCGGGGTGCAGTTGAACACCGCCTTCAAGTGCTCGGAAAAAGCCGGGCCCGCCTGCTGCGCATCGGTGTAAACCCCCAGCGCTTCGAAGTCCTGCGCCGTCCGGTCGACCCAGATCGGCCCGTACCAGTCGACCACCGCCTGCACCGATTCGTCGACGTCCGGGTTGCCGAGCGAGCGGTCGGTCAGCTCGGGCCGGTTGGCTGAGGTTCCCGCAAGGGCCGCCAGATGCCCGCCCGCGGAGCCGCCGAAAACAGCGATCCGGTTCGGGTCGAACCCATACGTTTCAGCGTTGGCCCGCACGAACCGGATGGCGGCCTTGACGTCGTGAATCTGGGCCGGGTGGGGATGCTCCGGCGCCAACCGGTACCGGATCGACGCGACGGCAAACCCAAAGGGGAGCGCCCGCATCCCGCTGTGCACCTCGAGGTAGTTTTTGTCGCCCTCCACCCAGCCGCCGCCGTGGATCATGACGATAACCGGGAAGGGGCCCTCCCCTTCGTTCGGCAGGTAGACGTCCATCAGCTCGTCTTCGAGTGGGCCGTAGGGAACGTCGAGCCATTTCCGCTTGATTTCGGAGTGGTCGACTACGATTTTGAGCTGTGCCTCCATCTCGGCGGAAAGAGGGGTGTAGACCGTTACCGGGCCGTTGACGGTCTGAAAGGTCTGCTTTTTTCTCGGCATTGCTTTTCTCTCCTTTCTATTTCATAGCTTCCCTGAGCCAATCGGTGATCCGCTTGATGTTGTCGAAGCTCTCGCAGACGAGGCTCCCGTGCCCCTGGTTGTGGAGCAGGTCGAGGGTGACCTTTTCCTCCCCGATCACGTCGGAGAGCGCCTTGTCGAAGTCGATCGACTGGAGGATGGGCACCGTGGTGTCCGCCGTTCCGTGCTGGATCAAAAAGGGCGGGCAGTCTTTCGTGATGTAGGCCGCGGGGGAGAATGCAGCCGCCTTTTCCGGGAGCTCCTCCGGCGTGCACTGGAGCAGTGCACAGAGCCACTCCTCCCTAGAGGCCGCCTGCTGCGCGTCGGTGTAAACTCTCAGTGTTTCGAAGTCCTGCGCCGTCCGGTCGACCCAGATCGGCCCGTACCAGTCGACCACCGCCTGCACCGATTCATCGACGTCCGGGTTGCCGAGCGAGCGGTCGGTCAGCTCCGGGACATGGGGCGCAGTGCCGGCAAGGGCCGCCAGATGGCCGCCCGCGGAGCCGCCCCATGTGGCGATCCGGTTCGGGTCGAGCCCGTACTTTTCGGCGTTCGCCCGCAGGAAGCGGATGGCGGCCTTGACGTCCTGAATCTGGGCCGGGTGGGGATGCTCCGGCCCGAGGCGGTAGTTGATCGACGCGACGGCAAAGCCGAAAGCGACCGACTTGATCCCGCCGTTCGGCTCCCAGTAGGTCTTGTCCCCGTCACACCAGCCGCCGCCGTGGATCATGACGATAACCGGGAAGGGACCCTCCCCTTCGTTCGGGAAATAGAGATCCATTACCTCCTCCTTGAGGGGCCCATACGGGAGGTCGATGATCTTCCGTTTGATCCAGGAACGGTCGCACTGGACGCGGAGGGTGTTCTGGAAATCGATGCTGATCGGGGCGTTCGCCGTCACCGGGCCGTTTGGCGTCTGAAAGGTCTGTTTTTTCCTTGACATGATGGTTCCTCCTGTCGATAGACGATGAATGTTTTACTTTAGGTATTTGTCCAGAAAGCGGAAGACGCGCCGTAAGTTTTCCTCCGAACCGAAGGCGTCCCCGCCGTGCTCCGCCCCCTCCAGGATGTCCAGCTCTACCTTCTCCGGGCCGATGACCGCGCGGAGGGCAGCGGCGAAATCGGTCGCCTGCTCGAGCGGCACCAGATCATCCCGGGTGCCGTGCTGAATCAAAAAGGGCGGGCAGTCCGGCGTGATGTAGTTGCTCGCGCAGAATTCGCGGAATTTTTCAGGCAGCTCCTCGTCGGTACAGCCGAACAGCTGACGGTGGAGCGCGTGCGGGTCAACCGCAAAGGAAGCCCGCCGCGGGAAAGCCCCGGGCTTTGCAAACTGCTCATCCGTCTTGCCGAAGTCGATCCCGCCGTACCAGTCGACCACCGCCGCAACCCGCTCGGACTGCTCCGGGTTCCCCATATCGCGGTCGGTCAAGACCTCCTTGTCGGCGGTTGTCGCCGCAAGGCAGGAAAGGGCTGCCCCAGCCGAACCGCCCCAAAGGGCAATTTTATCCGGCAGGAGCCCGTATTCGGCGGCGTGGGCTTTGACGAACCGGATAGCCGCCTTGACATCGTTGATCTGGGCCGGGTGGGGCGCCTGCTGGGAGTAGCGGTAATTCACCGAAACGACGGCGTAGCCGTAATCCAGCGCCTTGACGACCGCCTTGAATTCACCGTAAGTCTTGTCGCCGGAGCGGAACCCGCCGCCATAGATGCAGAAGGCGACCGGGAACGGCCCCTCCTTGCCGTTGGGGTGGTAGATATCCAGAACCTGACGCTCGTGCGGGACACCGTCCACATAGGGGATGTTGAGCCACTTTTTTTGGATATAATCGGTATCGAGGGGGATTTCACGGGGGTCACGGATTTCCTCGGGGTCGGCAGTAAACGCTGGCATCTCTCTCATCCTTTCTGTTTGTTGCCGAAGGAAATCATTCTCGTTTTCCATTCTATCACAACCGTGAAAGAAGCGCAATCGGATGCCGAATATTTTGGCCCGGCCTTTCTTGATCCGACAAATTTATGTAAAATTCAAAAAAGGCCTAGGCGAAAGCCCGCCTTTATGGTACAATAACCGCAGAGCGGCATAATGCTTTATTTTATGGCCGGGGTCTCTATGCCGCGAACGCAGGCAGAGCCTGCGGATGCCGAGGAAACTTTGACCATTTCCGCTTTGTAAAACCGCTCTTACGCAATAACAAAATGTCATCCGGGACAGTGCCGGCGGTTCCGCTTTGTATTTTCTGCCGACGGATCGCGGACTTCCCAATTTCCGGATGTTGAAATAGAGAAAGTTTTTGATAAAAATCACGTAAAATCGATCGGTGGGGGTAGTATATGGACTGGTTCAACCTGATTGTTTCACTTGGCGGGGGGCTGGCCCTCTTCCTGTTTGGAATGAACGTCCTGAGCAACAGCCTGGAAAAGCTTTCCGGCGGCCGGATGGAGAAAACGCTGGAAAAGCTCACCAACAGCGTTTGGAAAGGCGTTTTATTAGGGGCGCTGGTCACTGCGGTGATCCAGAGCTCAACGGCGACTACGATGATCGTGGTCGGATTGGTCAACGCGGGGATTTTAAAGCTCCGTTCCTGCATCGGCGTCATCATGGGCGCCAACATCGGGACGACGATCACCGCCCAGATTCTGCGGATCGGCGGCTTCGAAAACGACGCGAATGCAAATTTCTTCATGAGCTTACTCAAGCCGACCACCCTCGCCCCGATTGTCGCGGTAATCGGCATCGTCTTCCTCATGGCGGGGAAGCGGGCGAAGTACAAGGACATTGGAACCATCATGCTGGGGTTTGCAGTTCTCTTTACCGGAATGTTCACAATGGAAGAGGCTGTCGGCCCGCTGGCGGAGGTTCCCGCCTTTTCGCAGGCCTTTGCAACGCTGCAAAATCCCTTTTTGGGGATCCTGGCGGGCATCGTCGTCACGGTTATCATCCAGAGCTCCTCTGCCTCCGTCGGTATTTTGCAGGCGCTTTCGGCAACCGGGGCGATTACATATGCTTCCGCTGTCCCGATCATTCTTGGTCAGAACATCGGAACCTGCTTGACGACGGCCCTACTCGCGAGCATCGGCGCTTCGAAAAATGCCAAGCGCACAGCGATTGTCCATTTTTATTTCAATATCATCGGTTCGATCTTATTCTTAGCCGTCGTTTATACCATCCAGTCCACGATCGGATTCCCCTTCTGGTTTGACGCGGCGGACAAAGGGGGGATCGCGGACTTCCACACCATATTCAACGTCTCCGTCACCCTGGTGTTCATCCCGTTTGTCGGGCTTTTGGAGAAGCTGGCGAAGTTTACGATCCGCGGGGACGACGAGGGTAGCGCCGACGGCGAAACCAGCCTGCTCGACGAACGGCTGCTCGTCTCTCCCGGCCTTGCGCTGGCCCAGTGCATGACCCTTCTCAAACGGATGGCCGGCTTTGCCAGGCAGAATCTTTTAGACGCGATGGCGCTTTTCTCCAAATTCGACAAAAAGAGCTTTGACCGGGTGATGGAGCAGGAGGAAACCATCGACCGGATCCAAGACCGTTTGGACAACTACCTGCAAAAGATGACGGATGAACGGGAGCTGACCGACAGCGAAAGCAGGCAGATCACCTATCTGCTCCACCTGATTTCGGAGATCGAACGGATCGGCGACTACGCGGTCAACATCGCCGACCGAGCGGATATGTGCCAAAACCGCGGCACCAAGTTCTCGCAGAAGGGCACGGCGGAGATGAAGACGATGTTCACAGCCGTCGAAGAGATCGTCACGATTACGGCCTCCAGCGTAGAGAACACCGACGTCAAGTCCGCGCTGCTGGTCGAGCCGCTCGAGCAGACCATCGACGTGCTGGAAGAGGCCCTGAAATCGAAGCATATCCAGAGGATAAAAAAGGGCAAGTGCTCTGTCGATGCCGGGATCATCTTTTTGGAGACCATCGCCGACCTGGAGCGTGTGGCCGACCACTGCTCCAATATCGCGGTCTACGTCATCGGGGACAACCGGCTCAGCGCCGAGCGCAGCCTGATGATCGAGGGGGAGGTAAACCAGCACGCATTCCTGCACCGGATGCATGAAGAGGGCGGCACGGTTTATGAAAATGCGATGAAAATGTTTATGGATAAATATGTAGTGCCGCTGAAAAAAGAGTGAGGCGACATTTTAAATTGAGCAAAATTTTTAAGAAGCGGATATTTGATATTTTTGTGTTAGGAGTAGCAGCAGCTGCTGTTCTGAGCTCTTTGTCTGCCGCCTGTAATTTTGACGGACCGGGACGGGAGGAATCTGATCCGGCGGAGCTTTCGTCCGATTCTGTGAGCCTGTCGTCCGAAGCATCTGTTTCAGACGCTTCGGAGCCTTTGTCGTCAGATCCAAGCGAATCCTCTTCAATGAGCCCTGAGCCGCCCTCCGAATCTTCGGAGCCCGTTCGGCAGGATGGCGCATCATCTGCCTTGGTTCCCGCTTCTGCGGCGGTTGGGGATGACTATTTCAGCGATGCGCTCTTTATCGGGGATTCTTTGACAAACGGCCTTTATCTTTACGGGGACATCCGCACGGCAGAGTATTGCTACGAGACCAGTGCGGCGACGGCTGGAATTTTCAGTGTGACCTCACTCGACTCGATGCTGCGGTCGAAAAGCTACGGTAAAATCTATATCCTGCTCGGCATCAACGAGGTAGGCGGCAGTCTGGAGCAGTATCTCAACAATTACAGAAGCCTTCTGCGGACGGTTCGCGCTGCTCAGCCTGATGCGGTTATATACCTTCAAACCCTTCTCCCGACCAATCCTTCGATGACCTGGAGCCCGTCGGCCTTTTCCGTCCAGAATGTGACCGAAAAAAACCGGGGCTTAAAACGGCTTGCAGAGGAGGAAGGCGTTTACCTTTTAGACCTCTATTCCGTCTACGCCGACGAGAAGGGGGAGATGCCCGCCGCGTATTGCAGGGACGGCGTCCACCCTTATGAGGCGTACTATAAAAATTGGTGCGATTATCTGCGCACTCATACGGTTTGAACGAACTCAGAAAAACGATTTGCGGCGGTGATCCGATCCAGCCGGATCATCGGATAATCAAATGCAAAAAGCCAGATGGAATCGAGTCCATCCAGCCTTTTAAAACCGTATTATCATATCTCCGCGCTTTTAAGGGGAGCCGACGCCCTTTGTAAAAATATTGGATGGGAAGAGTCAGTCGAACAGGTTTTTCGGCTTCGTTTCATTTTTCAGGTAGGCGCTGAAATTCCCGTTTGTGTCGCAGGTCGCAAGGATGATATCTGAAACGTCTTTGATCTTCTGCTCCTTCATTTGATGCCTCAGCCATTCCCGGTTTTTCCCGATGGCTTCGAGGTGCTTTTCCATCACCTGCCCATCGATGACGACGTTGGCGCACAAACCTTCCTCCGGCGGGGTCAGGTTCATATCCTCCGGCGTGACCGGGCGCTTGTCGCTCCTAGGCAGGATGCTGAGCTTTCCGTTTGTTTCCAGGATTGCAAAATCGATATCCGCCAGGTTGAAGTAGCCCTGGCCGCGGCACTGGCAGAGGAGCTCGTTCAAATCGATCTTTTCATGCTTGAGGTTCTCCCTCAGAATTCGCCCCCGGTCGATGAGGATGCTCGGGGTTCCGTTCATAAAGCGGCGCATCTTGATCGATTTGTTGGTGGAAACCGAGATGGCGACCGCGATGACGGCGTAAACGCCCATAGCGATCAGCGGGAAATGGAAGGGGAGCTCTGTGTCGGCCGACATATCCGCCGCGATGGAGCCGATCGAGATTCCGATTACGTAGTCGAAAAAGGTGAGCTGTGAAATCTGCTTGCTCCCCATCAGTTTTGCAAGGACAAAGAGAACCGCAACGGAGATGACAGAGCGGATGATAATTTCACCGATATCCATGAAAATGTCCATAAATGATTCCTCCGATTTTTAAAGACAGGAACTAGTATTCGCAGGAAAGGACACATTTATTAGTTTATACTTGCCGCGATTGATCTTTTTAAAAACAGTAAAATAGAAGATAATAAATTGAGTCAGGAGGTTTTCCTATGTCCGGATCTATCCGTATTTCGGCTGACAGCACCTGCGACCTCTCGCCGGAACAGCTTTCCCGCAACGATATCGGCATTATCCCGCTTTATATCAGCCTGGGGGACGATTCCATGAAAGACGGGGTCGAAGTGACCTCGCAGATGATTTTCGATTATGTCGCCAAGACGGGCCAGCTTCCCAAAACCGCTGCTCCTTCGGTGGCCGATTATCTCGATTTCTTTCGGGAGCGCCAGACCTCTCCGGACGTCGCGCTGATCCATTTTACAATCAGCGCTAAGTTTTCCAGCTCTTACCAGAACGCTTGTATTGCCGCCGCCGAATTTGAAAACGTGACGGTGATCGACTCGAAAAACCTTTCAACCGGCCACGGCCTGGCAATTATGGAAGCCGTCATGATGCGGGATAAGGGGGCGACGGTTAAAGAAATCGTAGCGCACGAGGAAACGATCATCCCCAAAATCCGCGCCAGCTTTGTCATAGACCGGCTCGATTACCTCTATAAAGGAGGGCGTTGTTCCGGTGTCGCGGCGTTGGGGGCGAACCTCTTAAAGCTCAAGCCCTGCATCGAGGTCGTCGACGGGGAGATGAAGGTCGGCAAAAAGTACCGCGGCGCCATCGACAAGGTGCTTCCTCTCTATACCGCAGACCGGCTTGCCGGCAGGAAGATGAAAAAGGATTTGATCTTTATCACCCACACCGGATGCAGCCGGGAGGCGGTGGAAAGTGTGCGGAGCAAGGTTCAGGAATTGGCTTCGTTTGATGAGATCATCGAAACAGTCGCAGGCTCCACCATCACTTCCCACTGCGGGCAGAATACACTGGGTGTCCTTTATATCGAGGAATAAGCGGCTGCATCCGAAAATTGAACAGAAACAAGTTTGGTCCTCACCGATAGCGGAAGAAAAAGCAGCTAACAAAAGGGAAAGCACAGGCAAATAAAATGCCTGTGCTTTCTGGTGTCCAGTAAAAGGGGTGCCGAACACCAAGGGGTAAT
>JAAWBP010000013.1 GCA_022792755.1 Oscillospiraceae bacterium
CGGGTAAAGACAACTTTTTAGATCGTTCTTAAGACAACTTGAACCTTTGTAATAATATCGCGCAGACGGACGCCGTCGATCACGTACTCTAAGACTTCGTCGGCATCTTTACAAATTTTTTCTGTTTCCGGTTTATACGCTTCATAGATCGCGATGCCGCCAGGATCAGGGCCGATTCCAAACTCTTTATTGTGGAACAAAAATTGGACTTCACCGTTATGGGACACACACCACTTGAAATCGCTGATCGATACGAAACGATACTCACTATCGTCCGTGGTAATAATCGGGTTGCTCATTGTTTTCATTGCCTCTCTAAATCGTCCGCTCTATGACCCAAACCTCTGTAATAATATCGCGCAGCCGGACGCCATCGATTAGATACTCTAAGACTTCGTCGGCATCTTTACAGATTTTTTCTGTTTCCGGTTTACGCGCTTCATAGATTGCAATGCCGTCAGGGTCGTGGACAATTCCATAGCCTTTTCCATTATACAAAAATTGTACTTCACCGCCATAGTGCATACACCACTTAAAATCGCTGATCGACACGAAGCGGCCATGATTATCATCCTTGAGAATAATTGGTTCACTCATTGTTTTCATTGCCTCCTTAAAGCATTTGAATTCGGGAATGTTTCCATCGGGATAGTTAATAGGCTTACCGGGATGAGGAACGCCACGATCCCAATCAATATTGTGGTCATGAGGATTGGTATGCCCTGTATGAGATCTGTTATGATCGGTGTGGTGGCGTTCTGCGATCGCTCTGCCGTCGTCGCCGATTTTAGTTTCATATCGTTCTCCCCTTAACGTACAAGTCACTTTTATTTCGCCCGGCCTTCCTAAAAACCGCTCGTCCTCCGGCTTTGCCGGCTTCCAATCCCCGCCGTAGGCGCTTCCCTCCCCCTTTTGGTTCAGTTCCCGGTCGCAGACCACATACCCCGTCTTGAAGATGAGCTCCCCGTTTTCCGGCTGCGGCGCCGCGCTGAACTGCACTGCGGCATCGCCCAGCGGCGGCTCGTCGTTCAGATGCCGCCAGGAGCTCCGTTCATAGTCGACGAAGACGAGGTCGCCCGCCATCTCTGGGAAGGGCTCGTTGTAACAGATGATCTTCTCCGGCTCGATCCGGCGGAGCATCTCGTTGTAGCCCTTCATAAAAAACTCTTTCTGGTCGCTGTGATTGCCGTGGGCGGAGACCATGTAGGTCGAAACCGCGACCGCGCTCCCTTTTTCGATCCCGTCAAAGCAGAAATCGAAGGTGGATTCATCCCCCCAGCTGACCGTCGGGATCACCCGCATCCCCTTTGAGGCGAAATAGGCCCCGCACCAGCGGTTGCGGAAGGTGTTGTAGAGCTGGAGCACCGGCGCCATCTCCAGGTACATGCTGAAATCCGGGGTCAGCACCGCGCGGTACCGCCGGAGCTTCTCGAGGTCGGTGTCGGGGTTCTTCCAGACCCGCTCGAATTTGTAGTCGTACAGAAAAAAGTGAACCATCCGGCCGAGATGGCGCTGGTCCTCCAGGCGGATTTTATCAAACCCGATCAGCAGAAGATCGTCGAAATCCCCCTCCTGCGGCTGAAATCTGGGAACAACGGGAATTTTATGCTTCCCGCCGCCTTTGAACTGGTTCCGCAGAAAAAGCGGACTCGTCCGGTATTTGTAATTTTCCTCTGTCATCCTCCATCGTCTCCTATTTTATGATAAGGGCCGGACAGCCCTTCCACCAATGGGACGATTAAGGCAAAAAGTTGCACGGAATCGTGCAACTTTTCAAAACGAAAGGTAAATTTTTTGCAGGAACGGCTCCCGCCGCCCGGAATCGAAGCGCGGATATCCGCAGCTTCAGGGGGCGGGGGATCGGACAGTGTGCGGCTCCTTTACCGTAATTATAAGTAATTCCGTTCAAAAAATCAATATTTCCGATGAGTTTTCCGGCGTTTTTGCAAAGGCCGCCGCGTCATCCCTTCCAGGGGCGCTTTTTCCCATCCCAGCCTTTCTCTTTCCAGTAGGAGACATCCGCCTCGTTCCAGCCTCTTTTCTGGAGCATCCGGACGATGCCGAAAAACGCTTTCGTCTTAAAGGAGGGCTTCACACGCCCCTGCCTTTTCGCGATCTTCCGCGCCAGCGCGGCGGTCTTCTGTTCCGCCCGCTGTTTTTTCTTTTCGCTCACCCGCTCCCAGGAGGTTTCCGCAACGGCGAGGCCGTACCGGTAGGTTTTCGCAATCCCCCAGAAGAAGGCGCTGTCCGCCATGTCCTTGTTGGTGCTCTTCATCCCGGCGCCGGCGGCGGTGGAGATGCAGACCGCCTGTTTTGAAAACATCGCTTCTTCCGGGCGGTGCACTATCCACCGGTAGCCGAGATGGTCGAGGAAGGCTTTCATCGCGCCGGCAGCGTGGTAGACGTAGACCGGGCTTGCAAAGAGGATCACATCCGCGCCGTCTAACGCTTCGACGATGGGGGAAAGCTTTTCACGATGCGGGCACTTGGTTTCGGATTCCGCAAAGCAGGCGGTACAGCCGGTGCAGAACGAATCGAAATCCCGCGGGAGGAAAAACTCGGTAAGCTCCCCGCCCAGCTTCTCCGCCAACATCCGCGCGATATGGTAGGTCGAGCCTTTGTGGTTCTGTCCATGGATCATCGTAATTTTCATATGATTCCTCCTTCGGAGCGCGCTCGTGCCCGAACCGGGCGCGGAGTGCCTCCGCTCTCAATTCACGCCCGAACGTTTTACCGGTTTTTGAGTTACGATCCTTGCGAGGCACATAATATAAAAGACAAATGCGTCTCGCGGGGCGGGGAACTCCCGCTGGGCCTGTGCCCAGGCGGCCAGTTCGCACACTGGCATTCTACCAATCTCAAGATTGTAATCCTGCAAGGCGCCTAAGACAAACTAAGTATAACGCGCCTCGCGGGATTCCAATGTCGCTTTTAGCACTGCTTATGAATCGCGTTTGTCCTGCCGGGGCCACCCGGTCCTGCGAGGTGCCGAAGATAGAATGGGCATAGCGTATCTCGCGGGTTATGGATTTATAAATTGATATCACTTGGGTATCGCGCATTGCCCAGTCCGGGCACGGACACGGGGTCACCCGGCCGCGATCAGGTTGCGCAGACGGCGGGCAACCGGCGGCGTCCCGGTGTCGGGCCGCTGCATCCCGAACAGGAAGGTGAGCCCACTTTCCGGCTCGTTCCCAAAGACGCAGCCGAGCCAGCCGTCCCAGCCGTATTCCCCGGCTGTGCTGACAAATTGCGCGGCGCCCGGATCCTTGAGCACCCGCATCAAATTCCCGTAGCTAAACCCGGTCATCCGGTCCCAGGTTCTCCAGAAGGATTCCATCTGCCATGGGGTCAGGCTCCCACTGGTGAAGTACTCCACCGTCTTCGGCCTGAGGATCCGCACCCCGCCGAGCGAACCGCCCCCAAGCAGCATCGCGGCAAATTTTCCGTAGTCCTCTAGGGTGGAGGCAAGCCCTGCGCCGCCCGATGCAAAGGCGGGCGGAACCTTCATGTCGTATCGGATCCCGAGATGGTTGGTCTTCACTTCGGTAAACACGCCGTTTTCCGACCGATAGACCTTTGCCAGCCGGTTCTGCTTTTCCTCCGGGACGTAAAAGCCGGTGTCTTCCATCCCCAGCGGGGCGAAAATCTCCCGCTCCAGAAATTCCTCAAAGGGGATGCCGGAGACCGCTTCGACCACCGCGCCGAGGACGTCGGCCGAGGTGCCGTACATCCAGCGGCTGCCGGGGTGGAACTCCAGCGGGCAGGAGCCAAGCCGGTTCGCGAGCTCGTTTAAGGTCATCGGGTTTTCCCCATACAGGCGGCGCCCGAGCTCGTCAAAGACCACGCGGGCCCGGTCGGAGGCGTGCGTCCCGGTGTCGCCGTAGGGAAGGCCGGAGGTCATCGACAGCAGGTCGTGCACCGTCACCTCCCGGGCGGCGGGAACCTCCTTCCCGTTTTCCAGGACAGTCTGGCCCGCAAAACCGGGGAGGTATTTGGAAACCGGGTCGAGCAGGTCAACCTTCCCCCGTTCCATCAGGATCATCGCCGCGGCGCCGGTGACCGGCTTCGACATGGAATAGAGCCGGAAGATGGTTCCCCGCTCCATCGGCAGATTATTTTCCCGGTCGCGGGATCCCGCCCGGCAGGAGAGAATCTCCTCCCCATCCTTCAGCACCAGCAGGCTCATGCCCGCCGCAAAGCCTTCGGCTACGGTTTCTTCCATCAGGGTTCTACATGCTTCATTTAACGTTTGATCCATTATGGTTTCCTCCTCGGTAATTTAATCAATCTGGAAAGCAGTCTTCCCGCCATCATATAGCTTAAACAAAGCAATTGGGGAACAACGCGTTTTTCGCGGAAGGCTTGAAGCGCCGGGCGGCGAGCCGCCGCTGGCAATTCGCACACCAATGTTCTGCCGGTTTTTAGATGATTGTCCTGCGAGGTGCCTCGCGGATTGCCAACACTGTTATTTGCTCTGCCTGTGGATCGCGTATTGCCCAGTCCGGGCACGGACACGGGGTCACCCGGCGCGCCCCAACGCATTACCAATTTTCAGGTTCCCATCCCGCAAGGTACCTAAGATAAAACAAGTGCAGCGCGTCTCGCAGGGCAAAAATCTTGAGATCCGAAACTCGTTCGTGTGTGAATTGTCAGGTCTGGCCACAGGCCCCGGTCACAGGCTCCGGCTATTTCGTCTATGGATCCGTATTAAAAACCTCTCTCGTTCTTTGTAGAACCGTTATCTGTCAATCCTCCTGCCCGGCGGTCAGCTCCAGCTCGCCGCGGTCATGGCTGCGCAGGGTTTTAGAACAGGCGATCAGCAGGATGCAGACGGCAAAAACGGCAATATTCAGGAAAAAGGGGAGCGTCCGGTTCAGGGAAGAGAGCCAGCCGACCAGCCAGCCGAATGGCGTGGAGCAGGCGATAATGATAACATATAAAAGCCCGTAGGCCCGGGAACGCTCCTCCTTGTCGATAAAGAGGGCAGAGAGCGAGTCCTTCCGGGGATTGACCAGTGCAAACGCAAAGGCTTCCGCCAGGGTGTAGAGCCAGATCATCGTGAGGCTTTCAGGCGGGGCCAGCAGCAGGATGGCATGGCTGAGGATGTAGACCCCCAGCCCCAGGAGCATCACCGGGCGGTATTTCATCCGGTTGAAAATATTCTGGACAAGGAGGATGAAAAGGAGCATCACCCCGGCCCGCACCATCGGGAAGATGGCGACGAGCTGTTCGGGCACGCCGAGGTTTTGGGTGACAAAAAGCCCGAAAAAATTCCCGACAACCATGGTATAAATATTGTTGAGAACCATGAAAACCACCACAAACATCATCGCGGGGGAATGGAGCATCTTTTTTAAGACGTCTTTATACCCCGCAAAGAGCCGCAGGATCGAATCCCCTTTGGTTTCCTCCATCCGCTTTCTCCCCTGCTCAGTTTCCGTCCCCCTCAGAAAGAGGATGACGAACTTCGCGGTCATCGAGAGAAAGGAGAAGAAGTAGATCCACCTCACAGCGGTCACCATCGAAAAGCCGTCGACCAGCAGGGTGGCGATCGGCGCGAAGAAAACCGAAATCAGCCCTGTCACCTGGATCCAGGTGAAGATGTTGACCATGTGCTTCGGTTCACAGTCCTCCACAAACAGACAAGTCCAAGAGACGTTGGTGATCTGAAAGAGGCTGTTGCAGATTGCCGCCGCCAGGAACCACCAGAAATCCTGGGCAAAGGCCCAGATCAGGCAGGGCACCGACCAGGAGATGGTGTCGAAGATGATGGTGGTCATCCGCCGGCCGAACTTGTCGGTAATCACCCCGCCGAAGAGGGCGGCCGCCACCTGGAAGCACATCCCGACCGAGAGGATCAGCCCGATCTGCGTGTCGTTCACCCCGAGGGCGTACATATAAAGGGTCGCAAAGGGGGAGAAGAGGTTGTATGGGATGTTCCAGAGCGGTTCGGTGAAAAGGCAGATCCGGGGATTCCCCTTGATTTCAAAGAGGGTGCGGAATAAGCCGTGCCGTTTCAGTTTTTCGGTTCGTTTCACAGTTGATCCCCTTTCGAATACAGTTCCCGAAAAGCCGTCTCTGCCCGGCAGGGAGAAAGGCCGTTTTTTCACATACCCCAGAACACATCTGCCCTTGTCAGGTGAAGATATACGGACTGTATTATAAAATCCGTCTGTACTCTACCATAATCAAAGGGAAAAAGCAATGTTATTTCTAATCAAATTATTGGGGGATTCTTTGTGTACTTTTTCTGTGTGAAGTCAAGATTCTGCCTTGACTTTATCCTATGATCACATTATAATGTACATTACTGACTTAAAAAACACAATATCTTGTATATGAGGAGCGGTTCCATGCTGACAACGATCATCAAGCGCGACGGCCGCCGCGTCGCGTTCGATCTCGATAAAATCGCGGTCGCCGTCTACAAGGCGGCGGAAGCCATCGGCGGAAAAAATCACGAAACGGCGCAGGAGATTGCGCAGAAGGTCTGTGACTACATCGAAAACGACCTGGGGATTACCGAACCGACGGTCGAGCAGATCCAGGATGCGGTCGAAAAAATCCTCATCGAGGACGGACATGCCCAGACCGCCAAAGCCTTCATCCTCTACCGGGGGGAGCGGACGAAGATCCGCGAGATGAACACCCGGCTGATGAAGGTTTACGAAGACCTCACCTTCAAGGATTCGAGCGAGAACGACCTCAAGCGGGAGAATGCGAACATCAATGGGGACACCGCCATGGGCACCATGCTCAAGTACGGCTCCGAAGGCGCGAAGCAGTTTTACAACATGTTCATCCTCGACCCCAAGCACGCCAAAGCGCACAACGAGGGGGACATCCACATCCACGACCTCGACTTCCTCACCCTGACCACCACCTGCTGCCAGATCGACATCGAAAAGCTCTTCAAGGGCGGTTTTTCCACCGGGCACGGCTTCCTGCGGGAACCGAACGACATCGCCAGCTATTCGGCGCTGGCCTGCATCGCTATCCAGTCGAACCAGAACGACCAGCACGGCGGGCAGAGCATCCCGAACTTTGACTACGGCATGGCGCCGGGCGTGCGTAAAACCTATGCCAAGCTCTACCGGAAAAACCTCGGAAAGGCGCTGGAGCTCCTCGCCGATATGGACGACCCGGAGAATTTCCTCGACGGGCTGTATGAAACGGCCGGCGTCCTCCCGGGCCTGACCGACGAGGGCGGCTACCATATGAAAGAAACCGTCTTTCTCGAAAAAGCCCTTCCGGCTGAAACGGTGGAGAAAATCCAGAAATTCGTCCTGAAAAATACCCGGAAAGAGACCGAGCGCGCCACTTTCCAGGCGATGGAGGCCCTGGTGCACAACCTGAACACCATGCACTCCCGCGCCGGCGCGCAGATCCCTTTTTCCTCCATCAACTACGGAACCGACACCTCCCCCGAAGGGCGGATGATCATCGAAAACATCCTCCTCGCCACCGAGCGTGGGCTTGGGAACGGGGAAACGCCGATCTTCCCGATCCACATCTTCAAGGTGAAGGAAGGGGTCAACTACAACCCGGACGACCCGAACTACGACCTCTTCAAACTTGCCTGCCGGGTCTCTGCCAAACGGCTTTTCCCGAACTTCTCCTTCCTCGACGCGCCGTTCAACAAGCAGTATTACAAGGAGGGGCGTCCCGAGACCGAAATCGCCTACATGGGATGCCGCACCCGCGTCATCGCGAACAACTACGACAAAGAGCGCGAGATCGTCTACGGGCGGGGGAACCTCAGCTTCACTACCATCAATCTCCCCCGGATCGCGCTCAAGTCGAAGGGCGACGTCGATTTCTTTTTTGAAGAGCTCGACCGGAAGATCGACCTCGTAGTCGAACAGCTCCTCGCCCGGTTCCAGATCCAGAGCAAAAAGCGGGTGAAAAACTACCCCTTCCTGATGGGGCAGGGGATCTGGATCGACTCGGACAAGCTCGGCCCGGAGGACGAGGTCGGCGAAGTCCTCAAGCACGGCACCCTCACCTTCGGGTTTATCGGCCTCGCGGAATGCCTCAAGGCGCTGACCGGGGAGCACCACGGCGAAAGCCAGACGGCGCAGAACCTGGGGCTCGAGATCATCGGCTATATGCGCAAACGGGCGGATGAGGCCTCCCAGAAGACGGGGCTGAACTTCTCGGTCATCGGCACCCCAGCTGAGGGGACGGCTGGCCGGTTTGTCAAGCTCGACCGGAAGCTTTACGGGGAGGTTCCCGGTGTGACCGACCGGGAGTATTACACCAACAGCTTCCATGTCCCGGTCTACCACGAGATCAGCGCCTATGACAAGATCAGGCGGGAGGCTCCTTACCACGAGCTGACCAACGGCGGGCACATCAGCTATATTGAGATGGACGGAGACCCCTGCGACAACTTGGAGGCCTTCGAGTCGATCGTCCGGTGTATGAAGGAGTCGGGGATCGGCTACGGGTCGATCAACCACCCGGTCGACCGCGACCCGGTCTGCGGCTACACCGGGATCATCGGCGACGTCTGCCCCCGCTGCGGCCGGCGGGAAGGGGAGGCAATCCCCCCTGAAAAGCTCGCGGAGCTCCGGAAGAAGTTCCCCAACATCACACAGTTTTACGGGGCGCGGTGATCCGTCCCCAACTTGACCGAACCAAATACATGAAACAAAAAGAGAGGAAGTTTTTTATATGACAGAGCAGAATGCAGTCAACCAAGCGATCGGCGAAGGGGTAGGGTTCGAGCGGATCCGCCGGATCACCGGCTATCTCGTCGGCACCCTGGATTTCTTCAACGACGCAAAGCGGGCGGAGGAGCGCGACCGGGTCAAGCACTTCAAGCCGGGCGACCTTTCCAACGTGGAGATGATCTGAGATGCCCGAGCTGCGCATCTCCGGCATCGTCCGGGAATCGGTGGTGGACGGGCCGGGCATCCGGTTCGTCGTCTTCACCCAAGGCTGCCCGCACCACTGCCCCGGCTGCCACAATCCGGGCACCCACCCCTTTGACGGCGGAAAGCTGGTGGAAACCGGCCAAATCTTGGCCGAGGTCGACAAAAACCCCCTCCTCAAGGGGGTGACCCTGAGCGGCGGGGAGCCCTTCTGCCAGCCGGGCCCGCTTGCAGAGCTCGCCCGGGAGGCGCATCGCCGCGGGCTGGACGTCATAACCTATTCGGGCTACACCCTCGAACAGCTCCTCGAAAAAGAAGAGGAAGAGCCCGACGCCGGCGCACTCCTGCGGGAGACCGACTTCCTGGTGGACGGGCGGTTTCTCGAGGCGGAAAAGAGCCTGCTCTTAAAGTTCCGCGGCTCGAAAAACCAGCGGATCCTGGACGTGAAGGAAAGTCTGGCGCGCGGCGTTCCGGTTGAGGCGCTCTGGGCGGAAAGAGAAGAATAGCATCCCCGGAGGATGGATCCATCCTTTCCGGGGCGTTTTCTTTTTTCGGCTGGAAATTCCCCGCGTCACAACTGCTTTCTTTTTCTTCCTGAAAGCTCTTTTGAAACCGCCCGGTCGACAGCCCCCTTTTTCTTGCAAATTCTGCTTGTTTTTTGCGAAACTTCTGTTTATAATGGAGACAAAACAACATACTTTGTCTGAAAGAGAGGAGTACGTCTATGCAGCAACGCCTTACCTGGGCGGTCGGCCCCTGTTCCGGCCCCGGGGAAACCCCGGAGGAATTTGTCCCCGCAGCAGTCCCCGGCGCAGTCCAGCTCGACTGGGCGAAGGCCAAGGAGCTGCCGGACTATCGCTACGATCTGAATTTTAAAGAGTACCGCTGGATGGAGGACTCCTACTGGCTCTACCGCGCGCCGCTCCGCCCGCTGACCTGCGCCTCCAACGAAAAGGCATATTTTGTCTGCGGCGGGATCGACTACGAATTCGACATCCGGATCGGGAAGGAGCTGATCCTCCACCAGGAGGGGATGTTCCGGCCGGTCGAGTTTGAGATTACCCCCTACCTGGGAACCAACGCCTTTCTGGACATCCTCGTCTATCCCGCGCCCAAAGATCCGGGCGCCTACCCCGGCACCCGGGACGAGGCCCGTCAATGCTGCAAGCCCGCCGTCAGCTACGGCTGGGACTGGCATCCGCGGCTGATCCCACTCGGCATCTGGGAGGAGGCCTGGATCGAGACCCGCGCGGAAAGCTACCTGAAAAAGGCCTCCGCCTCCTACCGCCTCGCCCCCGATTATGCTTCCGCCGAGGTCACCCTCACCGCCGAGCGGACGGGGGACGGGCCGGTGGAATGGCGGTTCCTCTCCCCGGACGGGGAGGAGCTTTACACCGGGGAGGGCGACTCTGTCTCCTTTTCCCTTGAGCATCCTTCGCTCTGGTGGTGCAACGGCTGCGGCGATCCGGTTCTCTACCGGTTCGAAGCCTATCTGGAGGACGAGCGGGGGGAGATCCTCCGAAAGACGGGGCGGGTCGGGTTCCGCACCGTCGAGCTTGTGATGAACGAAGGCGCCTGGGAGGAGCCCGAAGGCTTCCCGCGCACCCGGAGCACGCCGCCCATCCAGCTGCGGCTCAACGGCGTCGACATTTTTGCCAAGGGCTCGAACTGGGTCAACCCGGAAATCTTCCCCGGGATCGTGACCCGGGCCACCTACCTGCCCCAGCTCAAGCTGGCCAAGGAAGCGAACATGAACCTGCTCCGCTGCTGGGGCGGCGCGTTTATCGACAAAAACACCTTTTTCGAGCTTTGCGACGAATACGGCATCATGGTCTGGCAGGAATTCCCGCTGGCCTGCAACGACTACTATGACTCCGAGCACTATTTGGCCGTGCTCGAAAGCGAAGCGACTGCCATCATCGAGCGGTTGAAGGGGTTTGCCTGCCTGGTGCTCTGGTGCGGTGGAAACGAGCTGTTCAACTCCTGGTCGGGGATGACCGACCAGCGCCGTGCCCTGCGGCTGCTCAACAAGCTCTGTTATGAGCTCAACCCGGAGCGCCCCTTCATCGCCACCTCGCCGCTCTACGGGATGGCGCACGGATGCTATCTCTTCCAGTATCCGGACGGCGAAGAGGTTTACCAGGCGATGAACCGCTCCCACTTTACCGCCTACACCGAGTTCGGCGTCCCCTCCCTGTCAAACCGGGACTGCCTCCTCGCGGCGCTCCCGGAGGAAAAGCTCTTTCCGCTGGAGCCGAACGAATCGACCGCCGCCCACCACGCCTTCGACGCCTGGCTCCCAGGGGACACCTGGAGCGGGGTCGAGATGCTGCGGCGGTACTGGGGGGAACCCCGGTCGCTGGATGATCTGGTCGAAAAGAGCCAGTGGACGCAAAGCGAAGGGTACAAGTGCATCTTTGAGGAGGCGAGGCGGCAGAAGCCCTACTGTTCCATGGCGCTCAACTGGTGTTTCAACGAGCCCTGGCCGACCGTCGCAAACAACTCCCTTCTCAACTATCCCGTTTCCCCCAAGCCGTCCTATGAAGCGGTAAAGGCCTCGCTCCGCCCTGTTCTCGCAAGCGCCCGGCTCAGCCGGTTTGTCTACCGGGCCGGGGAGCTGTTTGAGGCGGAGCTCTGGCTTTTGAACGACAGCCTGTCGCCGGTAGGAGCCGGCACCGTTTCCGCCTCCCTCAAAATCGGGGAGACCGTCCTCTGGCTGCTGGATTGGGAATACGAAGGGGGACAGCCGAACCAGAATCAGATCGGCCCTGTTCTCCGCTGCCGTCTGCCCGATCTGCCGGGGGCCGGCGAGCTCACCCTGCTTCTGGATGCGGGGGACTATTCCTCCGAATACCGGCTGATCTACCATCCGGCCCAGAAGCGGGAAGACGGCCTGAAAATTTTGAATACATAGACCGCCGGGCCCGTGGCCGGGCTGGACGATACGCGCTCTTACGGTTTACTGGATTTAAGACTGCCATCCCGCGAGACGCCAAGTGGCATCGGGAAGCCAATGCGCACCCCGACATTTTACTGATTTTAGGTAATAGACCTGCGAGGCCCATGACCGGGCCGGGCAGGGTACCCCTGCGGGCAACCGCACGTTCAAGCGTTACCAGTCTTCAGGTTTCAATCCTGCGAGATGCGCGGTACAGATCACGACAAAAGCGCCTCGCGGGAAATGGACGTTGTTATTCGCACCGCCTATAAATCGCGATCGTCCAGCCGGGGTCACCCGGCCCGGCCACGGGCAAACACGATGCAAACCTCAAAACCGCCCCCGGCGTTTACCGGAGGCGGTTTTAAATTCAAAGCAGCATGGCGAGGGTGCCGGCTGTCAAAGCAGCGAGCCCCACCGCTGATTTTTTGGACAGCCGCTCGTGGAGCACGACCCGGGAAAAAGCGACCATCGCCAGGACGCTGAGCTTATCGATTGGAACGACGACGCTCGCGGGCCCTTCCTGCAGCGCTCTATAATAGCAAAGCCAGGACGCACCGGTGGCGAGCCCGGACAGACAGATAAAGAGCAATTCCTTTCCCGCAAGCTCTTTAACCCGGCGCCCTTTGCCGGTGACGAAGACCATCAGCCAGGCCATCGCCAGCACCACCCCGGTGCGGATCGCCGTGCCGAGATTGGAATCCAGGCCGGAGATCCCGAGCTTCCCCAAAATCGACGTGAGGCTTGCAAAGACCGCTGAACCGGCGGCGTACACCAGCCACCTTCGATCCTTCGGTCCGGCGGACGGTTCTTCCTTCTCGATCATCAAAAAAACGCCGACGGCGATCAGTGCCATGCCGCAGAGCTTGAAGGGGCTGATCTCCTCCTGAAAAAAGAGGAAGGCCAAGAGCATGGTCAGCACCGTGCTGGATTTGTCGACGGGGGCAACTTTATTGACATCCCCGAGCTGCAGCGCTCTATAATAGCAGAGCCAGGACGCACCGGTGGCGAGCCCGGACAGAATCAAAAAGAGAAGGGTGCCCCCTTCGATCGAACCAAGCTGCGGGCCGCCTCCCGTGACCAACACCATCAGCCATGAAAAGATGAATACGACAATCGTGCGGACTGCCGTTACCACGGTCGAGTCCGCCTTTTCGATCCCGCATTTTGCTAAAACGGCAGTCATCCCCGCAAAAAGGGCGGACCCAAATGCAAATACGACCCACATTCTTCCCATCTCCCAGTGATGTCCTCAGCTGCCCCTGCCGATGGCAGGCGCAGCTCCCCGCTATGCAAAAAAGCGCTGTGCAGGCCGAAGCTCACACAACGCTTTGCTCATTCTGCCCGCCCGATGAATTGTTATCCCGTGATCATCCAGGCGTTGCGGTCTACGTTTCCGCTGATACCGTTGACCTTCCCGTCGGAACAGCTCTGCCACATGGTAAAGGGCTGGCTCCATTCGACTTCCTCCAGCCAGCGGGCAAGCCATTTTTCAAAACCGGTCAACCTGGAAAGGTCGAGCTGGTTTTCAAACCAACCCTGGTTGGCATAGATCATCGGCTTACGGCCGGCGGCCTTGACGGTGTTGCAGAAGGCGACGACCGAATCGGTTCGCGCCTGCCGGCCGATCCGGTTGCCGCGGGGTTCGGTGTCACCCGCCGCCGGATCCCAGTAGGCGGATTCCGAATCGATGACGATCGGCCCGGTGATGTTGTATCCCCGGATCGCGTTGAGGGTCCACTCCGCCTCCTGCTTCCCCTCCTCCGCATTGATGGCCTGGGAGAAGAAATAGACGCCGACCTCGATCCCGTTGGCGGTCGCCCCCTTCACATTTCTCACAAACCACTCATCGTAGACGATTTTGCCGCTGACACACCCCCGGACGCCGACCCGGATGATGGCAAAGTCGATCCCGTCCGCCTTGACCTTGGCCCAGTCGATCTCCTCGTTCCACTTGGAAACATCGATCCCCTTCTTGGAAGAAAGCTCGCCGTTTTCATTGAACCAATAGCCGACGTTGTTGACATTCCGCCAGCCGGTCAGCTTCTTCCCGTTTACATAGCAGTATTTCTTTCCGTTCGCTTCATACCAGCCATCCCGGGGGGGATTCGGCGCCGGTGTGGAAGAACCGGACGAGCTGGACGATCCCGAGGAATCAGGCGAAGACGACCCGGAAGAGCCGGAGGACTCAGAACCCCCGGAGGCTGATGAATCGGGGGAAGAGGAATCCGAAGGCGCGGAAGACGGTTCAGACGAGCTGGACGGCTCGCTGCCGGAAGAGGTGGAGCTGTCCGGCGGATTGTCCGGAACGACGAGGGTTCCGCCGTTGCCCATCCCGTTTCCGCCCTGGTTCGGGCCCTTCTGCGGGTCTTCCTTTTTGTCCTCCTCAGTGGGCTTGAACTTCGGGTCTTCGAGGACGGGCTGGGTAATCGGCTGCACCGGCGCTGGGGCCGGCGGGTCGGGCTGCGATTCCTCAGACGAAGACTCGGAGCTGTCTTCCGACGAACTGTCCGACGAGGAATCGGACGAAAGATTTTCCGAAAGCTGCAGCCCCATCCCCTCCGGCGCATAGACCCCACCGAACGCACCAGCCTCTGCGGCGACCGGTTTACAGCCGGACAACAGGACGGAAAGAGAAAAAACACAGGCAATAATCAAGGCGCCCGCCTTTAATTTAAACATGCAAAAACCTCCAAGAATAAAACAAGCGGAGTGCGTCCGTGTCCGAACTGGACAAACGCGATACTCAAGCAGTACTGAACTGATCGGTTCGTAGCCCGCGCGGCGCGTTGATTCGCAAATGTATCCCGCAGGACTAAAACCCAAAAACCGGTGAAACATTGGTGTGCGAAGTACCAGCGGCGGTTCGCCGCCCCGCGCGGCACATTACGATCTCAGGCATCTCGCAGAACTATTACCCCAAAACCAGCAAAACATTGGTGTGCGAATTGCCCTGCCTGGGCACAGGCCGCCTTGCAGGGCCGGGTGATCCCGCGCCCGTGACCGGGCCGGACAGTCGCGATACTCAAGCAGTACAGACCTATAAGTCCGTAACTCGCGAGCCACATGTTTCGTATAACGCGCTTCGCAGGACAGCTACCTTAAGACTAGTAAAACCTTGGTGTGTGTATTGTCCCGCCCGGCCACGGACATTGTCCAGTCTGGTCACAGACCGCAGGACAAAAGCCCGGAGACCGGCAAAACGTTCGGGTGCGAAATTGCCCAGTCCGGGCACGGACCGCGCCGGCCACAGGCCGCTTGGCACTAAAAATGTTTTTTACATTTTGGGGAATGACAACAGTTTAACATAAAACCGGCGGGAGTTCAACGGAATTCGCCGTTTTTCTTTCTTTCATTTGTTGGAGGAATTCCCAGTTTTAGGGAAAAAATGAAGCTTTTTGCCAAATCGGAAGGCCAGATAAGCGAGAAGTGCGCCCAAAACAGCGCCCGCCAGAACATCGCCGGGGTAGTGGACAAAGAGATAAGGCCGGGAAAAGGCAATCATCGAAGCGAGGCCCCAGGCGGGGAAGCCGAAACGCCTATCGGCCAAAAAGAGAACCGCAGCCGAAGAAAAAGCGGACAGCGCATGCCCCGACGGAAAGGAATACCCGTGGGGCGGCGGGATCAGCAGCTCCATATCGGGAAATACGGCAAAGGGCCGCGGCCGGGCAACCGCATTTTTCAGCAAGAGATCCCCGAACAGATATCCCGCCGCCAGGCAGAGGAGGAGCAGAACCCCAAAGCGCCGGTATCTTTTAAAGCAGAGAAGGAGCCCTCCGGCGGCGAGCCAGACCATCCCAAAATCCCCTAATTTCGTGAAAAAGATCATCAGCCCGTCCAGCCAGCCGGTGTGCAGGCTCCGGATCCAGAACAGCACCGTTTGGTCGGCCTCCAATATCCACTCCATCAGCAGTTTCCTCCTCAAAAAAGCAAAATCTTAAGATTTTCTGATCGTCTTTCCATTCTATTTCAACTATGCTATACTTATTTTGTTTGAAAAAAGCGGCTTCATGCCTTGAAATACCCCGCCGCCGCGGTTCATCTGCCGGAACGGGTATAGACATCCATGTGGGATGCCGGGAATGCAAAGCAAAAGGCCGGTTTTTGCCGTCCGAATTGGGCGGATTATGCCTAGAAAAGAACCGGCCGGCGGCCGATCTGAAAGGAAGGAGGGAATGGATTGAAACGCCGTTTTTTGTCCCTATTTTTCGCTCTTCTTTATATCATGCTGCTTGCAGGCTGCCAGGAGCGGCGGCTCTATCCGCTGGAAAGCCTTTCTGCCGACCGGCTGGAAACCGTCCTGTTCCTCTTTTCAGAAAACCAGTACGGCAAATATTCCCAGGAATTTTTCTTGCAGGGAAGCCAGATGGATGACGTTGTTGAAGTCCTGCGGGGGCTCCGGATGACCAGCGAGGTTGAGTGGGGCTCTGTCAGCTCCGGGGTCGAGATCATCCTACTCTACAAAGACGGGCAAGCCATCGAAATCGAAGGGGGTGCCGAGGTAGTCCGGATCGGAGACCGGTATTACCTCTGGCCCTGGAAATCCCAGGATTCGTTTGAGAGGCTGATCGGACGCCTTTATGAGTGGACGGTGGTAATCACACAGTTTCAGGAAATGCTGGACCTATTGTATAAAGTTAATGCATCTTTCGGCTTTGAAGATTCAGGCGGCATCAGTCTTGACGAGTGGTGATGCCGGCGGGTCCGTGCCCGGACTGGCCGGGTGGCCCTGGTGGCCAGTTCGCACACTAACCGTTCTGCCAGTCTCTAAGTTTTAGTCCTGCGAGGCACCTTGCATAAACTACGTACCTCGCGGGTTACGAGGCACTAGGTCTATCACTATCTGCGTATCGCGTATTGACAGCGGAGGCACTCCGCCCTGCGAGGCGCGCCCGTGACCGGGCTGGACAATTCGGCCGAGTGGCCTCGGCAGGACAATTCGCACACCAAGGTTTTACGAGTCTTAAGGCAGCTGTCCTGCGAGATGCCTGAGATCGTACAATGCACCAATGTACCGCGCGGGATACAAACCTATAAGTTCGGCATCCCTTAGGAATCGTGTTTGTCCGGCCCAGTCACGGGCCACGGCTGATAGCGGAAGCATTCCGCCCTGCCTGGGCACGGGCTCCCCACGCCATCAAACGATTATAAATGAAAAAAGCCTGAACGCCAAGCCGCGTTCAGGCTTTTTGGTGGACGATGAGGAACTCGAATCCCCGACACCCTGCACGTCAAGCAGGTACTCTACCAGCTGAGCTAATCGTCCGTGCCAAATTATTATAGCGGAAAGCAGATCATTTGTAAAGGGGGTAGACGAAAAATTTTTAATTTTTCTGAAACTTTCCAAAATCCACCTTGATAGAACCTACGAAAAGCCCTATAATAAGAAACAGGGTCTCTACTTAATACGGCCCTCTTAAAAGTGCAAAAAACGGCTGGAGGATTTTATGAAACGGTTGAAATATCTTTTTGCAGCGGCTGCTCTCTGCCTGCTGCTTCCCCTTTCGGGCTGCGGCGGGGCGCCCTCCCTTCTGCAGTACAATGCGGACGGCACGGTGGCGATGCCGCAGGAGGGTGAGAAAGTCGCTGTCATGACGGTCAAAGGGTTTGGGGAGATCGTCATCCGCCTCTTCCCGGAGCAGGCGCCGAAAACGGTCGAAAACTTCACCACCCTCGCGGAGCAAGGGTATTATGACGGGCTCACCTTCCACCGGGTGGTCAAGGATTTTATGATCCAAGGCGGCGACCCGCGCGGGGATGGAACCGGCGGAAAAAGCGCCTTCGGCGGGGCGTTCGAGGACGAATTCAGCGACAGCCTCTACAACTTCACCGGTGCGGTTTCAATGGCGAACGCCGGACCGAACACCAACGGGAGCCAGTATTTCATCAATGAGGGAAGCTCTTCCCCCATCTCGGAGGAATATTTTGCGGCAGTTGTAAACTACAACAAAAACCAGCGCGGATACGGCCGGGAAAGCTTTGACCCGGCGGTCAAGGAGCTTTACGGAAAGGTCGGCGGGAACCCCTTGCTCGACGGGGCCCACTCCGTCTTCGGCCAGGTCGTCGAGGGGATGGACGTCCTCCACGCGGTCGCTTCGGTCCCCACCCACGACAATCCCGACACAGGGGAACAGGGCAGTGTGCCGGACGAAGAAATCATCGTCGAATCGATCCGAATCGAAGCATACCACGCAGGGTAAAGGTACCGGCGGCGAGCCGCCGCAGGCAATTCGCACACCAGAGTTTACCGGTCTTTAGGTTTTAGTCCTGCGAGGCGCGTTGTATGAAACATGTGGCTCGCGGGAAAGGAACGTTGTTATTCGCATCACCTGCGGATCGCGTATTGTTCGGCCGGGATCACCCGGCCCTGCGAGGTGCGTTATACGAAACATGTGCCTCGCGGGGCGGAGTACCTCCGCTGGTAATACGCACACCAGAGTTTACCGGTCTTTAGGTTTTAGTCCTGCGAGATGCCTGAGATCGTACAATGTGCCTCGCGGGTTACCAACCCCATTTTTAGCACAACCTATGAATCGCGTTTGTCCAGTCCGGACACGGACGCGGAGGCCTCCGCCCGGCCCGACC
>JAAWBP010000014.1 GCA_022792755.1 Oscillospiraceae bacterium
CGTATCGTCCAACCGGGGCCACCCGGCGCGGAGTACCTCCGCCGGTGATTCGCACACAAACGAGTTACCGGTTTTTGGGTTTTAGTCCTGCGAGGCCTGTGGCCAGGCTGGACAATACGCACACCAAGGTTTTGCCAGTCTTTAGATTGTAGACCTGCGAAGCAGCTAATGCAGAATCGGTACAATGTGCCTCGCGGGATACAACCCTATAAGTTCGGTATCACTTAGGGATCGCGTATCGTCCAACCGGGGCCACCCGGCGGCAGAAAGGAAGGTTCCATGTTATTATCCTGCAGCCAGCTCACCAAGAGCTTTGGAGATAAATTAATCTTAGACCAAGTCAGTTTTTCCATCAATGAGGGCGACCGGATCGGCCTGATCGGGGTCAACGGCGCGGGAAAATCGACCCTGCTCAACCTGCTGACCGGGAAATACGAGCCGGACAGCGGGGAGATCGCCCGGGGAAGCGGCGCCGTCGGCTATCTGGAGCAGAACAGCGGCCTCGAAACCGGCCGCAGCATCCTGGATGAAATGCTTTCGGTCTTCTCCTCCCTTTTGGAGACGGAGGAACGGCTCCGGGCGCTTGAGCAGGAAATCGCCTCCCTGCCGCCCGATTCCCCGCTCTATGAGGAGCGTTCCGCCGAATACGCCCGCCTCACCGCCGAATTCGAGGCGGGGGACGGGTACCTGATCCGGGTGAAGATCGAGACGGTCTTGAACGGGATGGGGTTCCCGAAGGAGCTTTACGGCCGCGGGATCGGCTCGCTGTCGGGCGGGGAGAAAACCCGGCTCGCCATGGCAAAGCTCCTTCTGGAGCAGCCGGCCCTCCTGATCCTGGACGAGCCGACCAACCACCTCGACTTCAAGACGGTGATGTGGCTGGAGGGGTATCTCGCCGGCTACAAGGGCGCTTTGTTGGTCGTCTCCCACGACCGGTATTTCCTCGACCGGCTGGTCACCCAGATCTGGGAGCTGGAGGAGCGCCGCCTGTTCGATTATCCGGGGAACTACACCAAGTATAAGCAGCTCAAGGCCGAACGGCGGGAGGCCTGGCAGAAGGCTTACGACAAACAGCAGGCGCAGATCGCCTCGATGCAGGAATACGCCGAGAAAAACATCGTCCGCGCCTCCACCTCGAACCGGGCCAAGAGCAGGCTCCACCAGCTCGCCAACATGGAGCGGATCGAAAAGCCCTTCGGCGAACAGAAAACGCCGTCCTTCCGCTTCTCCGTTTCGACTTCCCCGGTCAAAGAGCTTCTGACGGTCAAAGAACTCGAGCTGGCGGTTGGCGAAGGAGAAGGCCGGAAAGTCCTGGCGGATCACCTCTCGCTCGAAATCCGGCGGAATGAAAAGGCCGCCGTCATCGGGGCAAACGGGATCGGCAAAACCACCCTGCTCAAGTCCCTTCTGGGGCTCCTCCCTCAAAAGGGGGATATCCGGTGGGGCCGGGGCGCCACCAAAAGCTATTACGACCAGGAGAGCGGCCAGATGAACCCCGAAAACACCGCGTTGGAGGAACTGTGGAGCCGCTTCCCCTCCCTGCCGGAGCATCAAGTGCGCGGGCTGCTCGGGCGGGTGCTGATCACCGGGGACAACTGCTATAAAAAGGTTTCGGTGTTGAGCGGCGGGGAGCGGGCACGGCTGGGGTTTGCCATCCTGATGGCGGAGGGGCGGAACACCCTCCTCCTCGACGAGCCGACCAACCACCTCGACCTGGCGAGCCGGGAGGAGCTGGAACAGGCGCTCGCGGAATACGAAGGGACGCTGATCTTCGTCTCCCACGACCGCTATTTCTTGAACGCGATCCCGACCAAAATCCTCGAGCTGGACGAGACCGGCGTTTCGGTTTATCCGGGGAATTTCGAGGACTACCTCGCCGCCAAAGAGAAGGAGAAGGCTGGGCAGCCGCCAGAGCCGCCCGCCCCTGCCTCCCCTCCCGGCGAAAAGGGGGAAGGGTATTACCGCTCCAAGCAGCAGCGGAGCGAGGATGCCAAACGCCGGAAACGGCTGGCTGAACTGGAACAGCTCACAGAGGAGCTGGACGGGACGATCCTGCGGCTGGAGATCGAGATTTCCGACCCGGAAAACGGGGCGGACTATCAGCTTTTGCAGGATCTGTGCGCCGACTTGGAGGAGGCCCGCGCAGCCCACGACGCAGCCTTGGAGGAATGGCTGGAGCTGAGCGGGGGATGATCCTCATCCCCCGGGGATACCGTAAACCATCTGGAACCGAGAAAGGAGAATGACCCATGAAACAAGTAGAAGTTTATTTCGACTACCTCTGCCCCTACTGCTATGAGGGGCACAAAAACCTGAAGGAGCTGCTCCCGCATCACCCCGATGCGGCGGTCGTCTGGATGCCCTGTGAGGCCCATCCCCGGCCGGAGCAGTCAAAAATCTACAGCGACGTCGCCATCATGGGGATGTACTTCCTCCGGGACAACGGCGGGGATGTTGACCGGTACAACGACCTCGTCTATGCGGCCCACTTTGAAAAAGGGCTGCGGATCGACGATCTAGAGGTTCTCAGCGCCATCGCGGAGAAGTGCGGCGCTGATCCCTCCGCCTTCCGCGAGGCGGTCTCGAACGGGCGGTATGCCGAAGCGGTTCTCGATGGGAACCGGCGCGCCTGGGGCGAAAAAGGCTGGGAAGCGGTGCCGAGCTATTCCGGCGGCGGGAAGGACATCGGCTCCCGGGGCGGCATCCTGGTGCCGAAGAAGGAGCTCGACCGGTTTTTGTCGGAGCTGTAACCAAAATGAGACGGACGGCGGGCATATCGGCCCAAACCGTCCGTCTCATTTTTTCCGCGCCCTTCCGCTTTAAACGTCCGCCCGCCGCCACTCCCCCCGGAGGGCGGCATAAAGGGCGACGTCGCAGAACTCGCCGGTGTTGGTCTTCGCCGCCCGGCGGGAAACCCCTTCCAATACCATCCCGGCTTTCCGCATCACCGCGCCGGAAGCCGGGTTTTTCGTGTTGTGCCGGGCGAAAACCCGCTCGTATTCCACCCGGTTGAGCAGGTGATCCAACACCGCTGTAGCGGCCTCGGTCATGTAGCCCTGCCCCCAGAGCCGCCGTGAGAGGCAGTACCCCAGCTCGGCCGATGCGAGGAATTCATCCGCGTGAACGACGTCGATCCCGCCGAGCGGCTCGTCCGCTTCCCGCAGGGTGATGCACCAGTGATAGCCGTGAGGTTTCCGGTAGTCCTTACACCAGGACGCCACCACCGTCCGGGTCACGCCGGCGTTCTGATGGGCCCGCCAGCTCAGGTACCGCGTCACCTCCGGGTCGGAGGCCCAGTTTTTGTAAACCGCCCCCGCATCCTCCAACCGGAAAGGGCGGAGGACCAGCCGCTCCGTTTGGAGCAGAACTGAACCGGTGTGTTTCATTTGTAACCCCCCTCTGCGTGCTGTTTGGGATGGGAACCGCCCCCGGCCCATTTTATGCGCTCATCCTATTATAGGTCAATTCAACCCTATTTCCAATAGGTAAAATTGATATAATAAGGAGGGAAGAACTCCTGATTCATCTGTAAGGAAAAGGAGGGGTTTGTGTTGTCTTTAGAAAAATATCTGGTTCAGAATATGAAGGTCTACAAAAGGATCGCCGACGATTTCCAGGAATTCTTAGAAAGCCAATTTGCGGAAATCGTGCTGGAAACCCAGGAGATTTTACAGAATAAAGAGGCAAGCGACATCCAAAAGATAGAAGCAATCACCGCTGTTTACCAGCGGCATGGAATCCGCCTCAAAGTCCGCCACGGCTCAGGCTGAACTCCCGCTGTCCGGGTTCCGTGGCAAGCGCTTGCATTTCAAAGGCGCTTTTCCAGTCTCCCTCTTGCCAGCCCTCCCGCAGAAGTGATAGAATGAAAATATCGATCGTTCTCCATATCGCATTGGAAAAGGCAGATAAACCATGCAAAACCCACATACACTAATCACGAGAGGAAGTGTGTATTATGAGCAACCGAGAATTTGCAAAAAACCTGATCGACCAGATCCCCGAGAGCCGATTGCTCTACGTTATTTCGTACCTGCAAGGGGCGGCAGTTCCCGACGAAACGCCAAACGCCGGCACGCTGGAAGCCTTTGCGGAGTTAGAGCATGGAGGCGGCCACAGGTTCAGCGGTACGACAGAACAGCTTTTCGCCGAACTGACGGAGGACTGAAATGCTCGAAGTAAGGTACTCCACAAAGTTCAAGCGGGATTTCAAAACCTGTGTGAAACGCCGCTGTAAAATGGAAAAACTGCAGCAGGTAATCGACACGCTCCGCATCCCGGAGACGCTGCCTTTAAAGAACGCAGACCACAGCCTGACCGGAAACTACTTGGATTATCGGGAATGCCATATAGAGCCGGACTGGCTGCTGATTTACCGCCAAAAGGGAAACGAGCTGTTCCTCTACCGCACAGGCACACACGCTGACCTGTTCGGTATCTAGCGGAATACAAAACCGTCGACTGGGACCAAAAAATGAGTGAGACAGAGCAAGGCACGGGAGCCGTGCGATCAAGCTTTGTCTGACACAAACGGAACTCCCGCTGTCCGGGTTCACCGGCAATCCATCAAAAAACGCCCGGATTCCAAGGGATAATTTTAACGTTTTACCTATTGCCAGCCCTCCCGCAGAAGTGGTAGAATAGTAAAAATATCGTTCTCTGTTCTGTATTGGAAGAAAGGATGTGCGGACATGCTGGAAACCGGATATGAAAAAAAATTTGTAAAAGAGGGGCTCACCTTCGACGATGTTCTGCTGATCCCCGCGAAATCGGACGTGCTGCCGGGCGAGGTCAAGCTCCGTTCCCGTCTGGCGCGGGACATCTACCTGAACACCCCACTGCTCACCGCGGCGATGGACACCGTGACCGAGTCCGGGATGGCGATTGCCATTGCCAGGGAGGGCGGGATCGGCGTCATCCACAAAAACATGTCGATCGAGGCGCAGGCCGAAGAGGTTGACAAGGTCAAGCGCTCTGAAAACGGGGTCATCGTCAACCCGTTCTCCCTCGGGCCGGAGCATTTTGTCTACGATGCAAACGAGTTGATGGGGAAATTCAAAATATCCGGCGTGCCGATCGTCGAAAACGGGAAGCTGGTCGGCATCATCACCAACCGGGACCTCCGGTTCCTGACCGATTACAACACCAAGATCAAAGACGTCATGACCAGAGAGAACCTGGTCACCGCGCCGGTTGGCACCACCCTCGCGCAGGCGCAGGAAATCCTCCGCCGGCACAAGATCGAAAAGCTGCCGCTGGTGGATGACGAGGGCAACCTCAAGGGGCTGATCACCATCAAGGACATCGAAAAGGCCGTCCAGTACCCGAACTCCGCCCGGGACAAAAACGGCCGCCTTCTCTGCGCCGCCGCCATCGGCGTGACCGACGACGTTCTGGAGCGCGCCGGGGCGCTGGTGGAAGCACAGGTTGACGCGCTGGTGCTCGATTCCGCACACGGGCACAGCCGCGGCATCCTCCGGTGCGTTGAAAAGGTCAAGAAGGCGTTCCCCGAGGTCGCGCTGATTGCGGGAAACATCGCCACCGCAGCCGCGGCGGAGGAGCTGATCGCCGCCGGGGCGGACTGCCTCAAGGTCGGGATCGGGCCGGGGTCGATCTGCACCACCCGCGTTGTCGCCGGAATCGGCGTCCCGCAGATCACCGCTGTCTACGACGTGGCCTGCGTCGCGCAGAAATATGAGATCCCCGTCATCGCGGACGGCGGCATCAAATACTCCGGCGACATCGTGAAAGCCCTCGCAGCGGGCGCTTCGACCGTCATGCTGGGCTCCCTCCTCGCGGGCTGCGAGGAAGCGCCGGGCGAAAGCGAAATCTACCAGGGGCGGCAGTTTAAGGTTTACCGCGGAATGGGGAGCCTCGGGGCGATGGCCAAGGGCTCCAAAGACCGGTATTTCCAGCAGAACAACCAAAAGCTGGTGCCCGAAGGGGTCGAGGGCCGCGTCCCGTTCAAGGGCGCCCTTTCGGATACCGTTTACCAGCTGGTCGGCGGCATCCGCTCCGGGATGGGCTACTGCGGCTGTGAAACCATCCCCGACCTCCACCAAAAGGCGCAGTTTGTCAAAATCACCGGCGCGGGCCTCAAAGAAAGCCATCCACACGATATCTACATCACCAAGGAAGCGCCGAACTATTCTGCCTCAAACGTATAATTTCAATATACAATACGCTTTGTATAAAGGCTGGGGAATTTTTCCCGGCCTTTCTTTTTGCCCAAACGCAGAAGAAGGGGCCCTCACAGGCAGCCAAAGAGAGAAACCGACGGCAGCGCGGGAAAGAGCACGGGGCAGCAAAAAGCCGGTTTCCCGCTCCGAATTGAAAGATCGGAGCGGGAAACCGGTGGGAAAGCCTAAAAGCGGCATTGATTCCAGAGGGGGCAGCCGCATTTCGAGCAGAGGGCTCGCCCCGCCATCCCAGCACGGCCGCAGCCCTTCCAAATGCCCGAAACGGAGATCGCTTCAAATGCAGAAGGCATCTATTTACGGGTATAATCCGAAAAGTTGCAGGTCAAATCCAGAGATGGCACCGTCAGGCTGAGCGGCGCCCCTGTCTTTTCATCCAGGCGGAGGGTAAAGCCGCCCGTCTGCCCTTTCGCGGTGTATTCCACGGCGCCGTCCTTCTTTTTGGCGCTGAAATTTTCATCCCTGAGAGCGGTATCAAAGGCGTCGACCAGTGCCGAGGCGAGGGAGGACGCCAGGAAGGATGAGGGCTCTACGTCGAGCCGCAGGCCCTTGAAATTCAGCGAAACACTGTCTTCTGAAAAATCGAACTGAAGCCCCTGGAGCGCCTCGGGGGAATTGAGGGTCACCCGGGTGCTGCCATCCAAGGAACGGGTGACGTCCGCCTCGGCTTCGAGGCCGTTGTAGCTGATGGTCGCCTTGCAGGTGAAACTCAGAAGGGAGTCGAGAAGGCTCCCCTGCGATGGGGTTCCGCGCGGGATCAGTACCCGGCAGAAGAGAAAGATAATAAGTCCCGCTAAAATGACGACCGGAATCCAGAACAGGGCGCGCCGCCGCATGAGTCATCGCTCCTTGCCGCCGGAGTTATTCCTCGGCGAAATGGTACAGCTCCGGCAGAACCCCAATCATGTCGCTGGGGAGCATCCCCAGCATGGAACCCCTGGATGCGGCGAGATCGCCCGCCGCCCCGTGGAGATAGACGCCGCAGGCCGCCGCGGTTTCCGGCGGAAGCCCCTGGCAGACAAAGGCCGCAATGATCCCAGCCAGCACATCCCCGCTCCCGCCCCGGGCCATCCCGGCGTTGCCGGTCGTGCTGAGGCGGAGGGAGCTGTCCGGCGCCGCAACCACTGTGTCGGCGTCCTTTAAAACGGTGACCGCGCCGTACTCCTTTGCAAAGGCCCGGGCGATCCCGGCGGGGTCGGCCTTCAATTCAGCGATGCTCTTTCCGCAGAGGCGGGACATCTCCCCCATATGAGGCGTGACGATGATTCTTCCTTTTGCTGTTCGCAATATATCTATGCAACCTGCAACGGCGTTTAGACCATCCGCATCAAGGACAACCGGGCATTCCGCAGCCCCAAGCAGCGCCGAAACCACGGCGGAGACGTCCTCACTCTGCCCCATGCCGCATCCAATCAGCAGGGCGGACGCACTTTTCACCTGTTCGAGCAGGAGAGGAACCGCGTGGGAGGAAACCATCCCTTCGCTGTTTTGGGGCAGGGGGAGATAAACCGGCTCATACAGCTTGGACGAAACTGCGTCGATCACCGGAGGAACCGACGCCAGCGTCACCACCCCTGCCCCGCTCCGCAGGGCGGAGGCGGTACAGAGGGCGGCCGCCCCCCGGTAACGGGTGCATCCCGCCAGGATCACCAGCTTCCCATAGCTTCCTTTGTGGGAAAGGGGATCTCTCTTCGGAAAGACCGTTTTGACCCATTCGCGGCCAATCGGTGTACCGCCGGCAAGCTCCTCGCCGAACCGTTCTTTTAAGCGGTCGATCCGCCCCGGAGCGGCCGCCGGGAGCCCCGCCTTTTTTTCGCAGGCCGTCACCACAGCGCAGGCAATCCCCGCTTCATGGGTGAGGCTGAGGGAGAACTCCAGCCCCAATTCCTCCGCGATCCTCTTCGCCCGCCCGCTGAGCAGGAGATAAGGCGCGCCGTTTTCACGCCGCAGGACGCTGACCTCTTTGAGTGAAAACCCCCGGATCCCCGTTCCAAGCGCTTTGGAAAAAGCCTCTTTTGCGGCGAAATTCGCCGCGGCGGAGGCCGTCCTTCCTTTTTCGGAGCAGAGGAACGCCCGTTCCTCTTCCGAAAAAACCCCCGTCAAAAAACGGGGGTTTTTTAAGCTTTTCTCCATCCGGCTGATCTCTACCAGGTCGATCCCGATCCTACTCATCCGTCTTCGCCGTCCTCGGGAGTGCTTCCCGGATGCTTTCCACAATCGTTTCGTTGGGATTAAATACCACGAGGCATTTTTGCAGTTTAGGATGGTCAAGCACCGCATAGCAGGTGTCCGGGTCGGCCGGGGAGCTGCACGCGAAAAGCCGGGTGTCGAACGCGCGGCCTTCGAGCTTTTTGGGATCGAAACGCCCGAACTCCTCAAAGGTACCCGCGTCGACAGTCGCAAGGCGTTTGCGGGTCTGCTTCCCCATGATTTTGTCGATGTCGATCTCCCCGTTTGTAAAAATATATTCGTATTCGATGTAGAACAGGGGATAATATTTAAACAAGGCGTAGACGAGCACCCCGACGATCAGCACGGGGAAGAACCAGAGCTGCCCGGAAATGGGGAGGATGGCAAAGCAGCCCAGGATCAAAATACCGGCGGCGGCCAGAACACCGATCCGCTTCCCCCAATCGGAAGAGGTCGGCTTTTTAACGACGATCTGTTCTTTATAAGTATCCATCTGTGCGGATGCCTCCTAAATATGATTCTCTCCATTAAAGGATACCGAACCGCTCTGAAAATGCAAGAGAGAGAATGTAAATTTTTCAAAGCCAAAAGCTTGTACCTCCTTATTGTAGCATAAAAAAACGCAAATACAAATAGATAGGCCTTGCAACCCCAAAAAAGATTTGTTATAATGAAACCACTGTCAGCAGCGGGGGTTCCCCCATCGCTGCAGCCGATTCTAAAACAGCCGCTGTCTATCTCGTCCATACCCCTTCGGCGGTAGGTGACGAGATTTTTTATTCGCAGCGGGGAGCCCCCGCTGGCAGACGCGATCCCTGGGCGGTGCAAGGCTTATAGCTTCGCAGCCCGCGAGCCGCGGTCTGTGTCCAGACTGGACAATCGCGGCGGAAGGCTTCCGCTGTCAATACGCGATCCGTAGGCGGAATCTGACTTACAAGTCCGTAACCCGCGAGGTGCGTTAATTTATTGTAAAATGAACTTCGCGGGTCTATTCCCCAAAAACCAGTAAAACGTTGGCGCGCGAAGGGAGAGCGGAGGCACTCCGCCCCGCGAGGCACGTTGTATCCGCTTTATTTAAAGAATTTCGCAGGATTGAATCCGAAGATCAGCAGCAGCCGGGGTGCAGATCCGCCGCCCGGCCTTGACTTGATTTAAAATAAACCACATGAGGTGATGATAACAGATGAAGGAACAGCTTTTACAGATCAGGAACCAGGCAATGGACAGCCTGGACGCCTGCCAGACCGTAAAGGAGCTGGAGGATCTGCGGGTGAAAGTCCTGGGCAAGAAAGGGGAGCTCACCGGGATCCTGAAACAGATGGGGAAGCTTTCGGCCGAGGAGCGCCCGGTGATCGGGCAGCTCGCTAATGAAGTCCGCCAGGAGCTGGAGGGAAAGATCGAGGAGTGCCGGGCGGTCTTAAAGGAGCGCCAGCTCGCCGCGCAGCTCGAAGCGGAGCAGCTCGACGTCACGATGCCCGGCAGGCCGTTCGAGCTCGGTTCGATGCATCCGCTTTCCCTGGTTCTCGAGGAGATCGAGGAAATCTTCCTAGGGATGGGGTTCGACATCGCCGAAGGCCCCGAAGTGGAGTACGACTACTACAACTTCGAGGCGCTCAACCTCCCCAAAGACCACCCCGCGCGGGACACGCAGGACACCTTTTACATCACCGACAACATCCTTCTGCGCACCCAGACCTCCCCGGTACAGGTTCGGGTAATGGAGAAGCAGAAGCCGCCGATCCGGGTCATCTCCCCGGGGCGGGTTTACCGCTCCGATGCGGTGGATGCCACCCATTCCCCGGTCTTCCACCAGATCGAGGGGCTGATCGTCGACAAGGGTGTCACGATGGCAAACCTCAAAGGAACCCTTGAAATTTTCGCAAAGCGCCTTTACGGGGAGGACGCCAAAACCCGGTTCCGCCCCCATCACTTCCCCTTCACCGAACCCTCCGCCGAGATGGACACCCAGTGCTTTGCCTGCGGCGGCAAGGGCTGCCGGCTCTGCAAGGGCGAGGGCTGGATCGAGCTTCTCGGCTGCGGGATGGTTCATCCAAAGGTTTTGAAAAACTGCGGCATCGACCCGGAGGTATACAGCGGCTTCGCCTTCGGCATGGGGCTGGAGCGGGTGGTTATGCGCCGGTTTGGGATCGACGACCTGCGGCTCTTCTTTGAAAACGACCTGCGTTTCTTAAAGCAGTTCTAAAGGCCGTTTTCCCAACCCGTCTGTATATTTAAAGCGAAGGAGGGTTCACCCGATGAACCTGTCAATGAAGTGGCTCAACGATTATGTTAAAATAGATGTCCCCCCTCATGAATTCGCCCACAGGATGACAATGAGCGGCTCCAAGGTCGAGGGGTATGAAATAGAGGGCGAAGAAATTTCGAACGTTGTCGTCGGAAAGATCCTCTCGGTGGAGAAGCACCCGGATGCGGACAAGCTGGTCGTCTGCATGCTGGACGTCGGAAAAGACGCCCCGATCCAGATTGTCACCGGCGCGGACAACGTCTTCCCCGGGGCGGTTGTCCCGGTCGCGCTCGACGGTTCTGTCCTGCCGGACGGCGTCAAGATCAAAAAGGGAAAGCTCCGCGGGGTGGAAAGCAACGGGATGCTCTGCTCCCTCAACGAGCTGAATCTGACAGTCCACGACTTCCCTTACGCGATCGAGGACGGCATCTTCATCATGGAGGAGGATTGTGAAATCGGGCAGGACATCCGCTCCGCCATCGGTCTGAACGACACCTCAGTCGAGTTCGAGATCACCTCCAACCGTCCCGACTGCCTCTCGGTTACCGGCCTTGCAAGAGAGGCAGCGGCAACCTTTGGCAAGCCTTTTATCCTGCCGAAACCTGAGGTCAAAGGCTCTGCCGGAAAAATCGAGGATTACCTGACGGTTCAGGTTGAGAACCCGGCGCTTTGCAGGCGCTATATGGCCAAGGTCGTCAAAAACGTCAAGATCGCTCCCTCCCCCCGCTGGATGCGGGAGCGGCTTCGCGCGTCGGGTGTGCGGCCGATCAACAACCTGGTCGACATCACCAACTACGTCATGCTGGAGTACGGCCAGCCGATGCACGCGTTTGACCTGAAATACGTGGAGGGTCATCAGATCGTCGTCCGCAATGCGAAGGCGGGCGAAACCATTGAAACGCTGGACGGCACGGTTCACAATCTGTCCGAGGAGATGCTGGTCATCTGCGACGGGAAAAAACCCGCGGCGGTCGCCGGCGTAATGGGCGGCGAATATAGCGGCATCATGGAGGACACCGAGACCGTCGTCTTCGAGTCCGCCAGCTTTAAGGGGGCCTCTGTCCGCACCACCGCAAAGAAGCTGGGCCTGCGGACGGAATCCTCTTCCCGCTTTGAAAAGGGCCTGAGCGCAAAGCTCTGCGAGGATGCGCTGCTGCGTGCCTGTGAGCTGGTCGAACAGCTCGGCGCGGGTGAGGTCGTCGGCGGAACCATCGACGTGGACAACAGCGCGGAAACCCCGGTGCGGGTCAAGCTGGAGCCGGAGTGGATCAACCGCTTCCTCGGGATCGAGCTCAGCCGGGAGGAAATGGTGGGCATCCTGGAGCCGCTCGGTTTCGTCATGGACGGGGACGACGTCGTCTCCCCCTCCTTCCGGATCGACATCGAACACAAGGCCGATATTGCCGAGGAGATTGCGCGGTTTTACGGTTATGACCGGATCCCGGTCACGGCGATCCGCGGGACCGCCCAGGGCCGCCTGACCCCTGAGCAGGTCTTCGAGAGAAAGATGAGCCGCTCCATGCTGGCGATGGGCTGCAACGAAATCCAGACCTACTCCTTCATCAGCCCGAAGTACTATGATAAAATTGCCCTTCCAGCGGACAGCACTCTGCGGAAGTCGATTGAAATCACCAACCCGCTCGGCGAAGACACCAGCGTCATGCGGACAACTTTGCTCCCTTCGATGATGGAGGTGTTGGCCCGCAACTACAACAACCGATTGCCGCAGGCTTATCTTTTCGAAAACGGGATCGAATTCATCCCCACCGAACCCGACCGGCTGCCGGAGGAGAACAAGGTGCTCTGCGCAGGGCTGTACGGCCCCAAAACGGATTTTTACACCATAAAGGGGATTGTGGAAACGCTCTTCGGCGAGCTCAGCCTCAGCGAGCCGGATTTCCTCCCCTGCAAGGACGATCCGTCCTTCCATCCCGGCCGCTGTGCCAAGATTTTCGCGGGAGGGGAAGAGATCGGTGTGCTGGGAGAAATCCATCCCAAAGTGCTCGACAGCTACGGCATGGGTGTGAAATGCTTCGCCGCCGAGCTTTCGGTGGCTGGAATGTACCGGGCTTTGACGCCGGAGCGCCGTTATCAGCCACTGCCGAAATTCCCGGCTGCCACCCGGGACATCAGCGTTGTCTGCGATGAATCGACGCCGATGATGGAGGTGGAAAAGGCGATCAAAAAAGCGGTTGGAAAATCGCTCGAGAGCATTGCGCTTTTCGATGTCTACCGGGGTGAACAGATTGAAGAGGGCAAAAAAAGCCTTTCGTTTGCCATCTCGATGCGTTCTTATGAACGAACCCTCACCGACGAGGAAGCCGACAACTCGATCCGCCGGGTGCTCAAGGCACTCGGGGAAATGGGGATCGCCCTGCGCGGATAGAATAAAGGCGTTTTACCGGGACAGGATAGTACTAAAAGCGGGGATTTCCATTCTTGAAAGCGACAGCCTCTTTCAGAGGGTGCGATCCCTCTGCAAAATACTGAATGACGGGGCTTTGCCTCTTGCCGGCTAGGCAGGTTTACCCCGCTGTAATACTGAGCTTCGGCTAAACCACAACCATCTACAACCCACCAAAGGAGGGGAGCAAAATGTACGATAAGACGATGACCTTTTCCGTTTATGAGGATAAGGAAAAGGAAATGAAGGCCATCCTCACCACCGTTTACGATGCGCTGAAGGAAAAAGGATACAATCCCATTAACCAGATTGTCGGGTACATTTTATCGGAAGACCCCACATACATCACAACACACAACAACGCGCGCAGCTTAATCCGCCGGATCGACCGGGACGAACTGCTCCGCGCTATGGTAAAAGCCTATTTGAATGACTGATCTCGATAAAGCCCCGGGAATGGCTTCATCTCCCGGGGCTTTAAAAAAATAATTGACTTTCGTTCACACTCTCTTTATAATAGAAAATAGTAAAAATCACGTTTGTAGGCGTGGAAATCAGCAGTGTATTTTTTGTTGCGGGTTGGGGAGGCGTCTGCTTTTACCGCAATAAGGAATAGATTTTTTATTGATGGGAGAGTTTGAAATGGAAAACAAAACGAACGGCCTTGCGATAGGCTCCTTGATCCTCGGCATCTTCACCATTGTGATGGGTTGCTTCGGCTGGACCTTCCTCTACGGTACCATAATCGGTATCATCACCGGGATCGTCGGCATCATCCTCGGCGTCAAAAGCAAGAAAGAAGCGCCGTCCGGCGTTGCGACCGGTGGACTGATTACCTCGATCATCGGCTTGGTGTTCTGCGGGCTTATGTTCATCCTTGTTATTGCCTGCGCGGGGTTGCTTGTCGCTGCCTCTATGTAAAAGGAACTTCAAAAAGAAAGGCAGGGCCGTTTTGGTTCTGCCTTTTTTGCTGAATTCGAAAAAGTTCGCGGTATTTTTCCCAGATGATTTGGAGGCGCCATGTTCCCTTCTTTTAACCTCTTTGGAATGCCAATTTCGATGTATGCAGTCTGTATTTTAATTGGGCTGACTTTCGGGATTCTGCTCGCGGTGTTTTGGACAGACCGGGCGGGACTAAAGCGGGACGACGTTTTTTATTCCTGCCTTTTTGCAGTCATCGGCCTGATCGTGGGCAGTAAGGTATTGTATTGGATCACCATCATACCGTTTTTGATCGAACATCCCGAAATTTTTTCTACGCAAGCAGGATGGCTTGCCCTGTTCCAAGGGGGATTCGTTTTTTACGGCGGGCTCATCGGTGCCCTGCTGATGGTCTGGTGGTATGCAAGGTCTTATAAAATCCCCGTCCTCGCCCTCTTCGACAGATTGGTTCCCTCCGTGCCGTTAGCCCACCTTTTCGGCCGGTTAGGGTGTTTCTGCGCCGGATGCTGCTACGGGCTTCCCTCTTCCTTCGGGGTGGAATTCAACGCCTCCGAGGTGGCGCCGCACGGGGTAAAGCTGTTTCCCATCCAACTGGTTGAAGCGGCATGTAATTTGCTGCTGTTTGGGCTGCTCCTCCTTCTCAGGCGTTTCTGCCGCCGTCAAGGGATGCCGACAGGGATTTATCTGGCCGGCTACGCCGTCATCCGGTTCGTTTTGGAATTCTTCCGTTACGATGCGGAACGGGGCGGTTTCTGGGGGCTTTCCACCTCGCAATGGATCAGCCTCGCGCTTCTGCCTGCGGCGGTTCTCATCCTCCGGTTTGGAGGGGCAAGAAAAAACGAAGAAGCGGAACAAGATGGTTGACAAGCCGTTTTATTTGTGGTATTATATTTAAGTGTTTTAAAGAGTATTTGATTGTAGTCATATACTCTTTAAAATGCAAAAGGACAATTTTATATTTGCGCCCGTAGCTCAGTTGGATAGAGTGTTTGGCTACGAACCAAAAG
>JAAWBP010000015.1 GCA_022792755.1 Oscillospiraceae bacterium
CCCTAAAACAAAAAAGAGTCCGAACGCGAATTGCGTCCAGACTCAGTCTGGTCGGGGCGACAGGACTTGAACCTGCGGCATCTTGGTCCCAAACCAAGCACTCTACCAAACTGAGCTACGCCCCGATTTTAAATTAACAACAATCATCATCAAAATAAAACGCAGATTTAAAAAACTGCTTTATTTCCTGTCAAACAGCCCATTTATTATATCCCAATTTCATACTTCTGTCAATAAAAAAGCGTTTCATCGCCTCACAGTAAAAAGCAAAAAATGTTTTTTGGATCATCAGTCGTCATTTTCTTATGATCGATCTCTGGATAGGAAAGCGATACCTTTTTCGTTTCCGCGCATAAATAGGCAAAAATCCTCCCAAACTAGTAACAGCTGCTAATACATGAAAAATAATTCGGAGGATCATAAGTATGAAAAATACCAAACTAAAGCGTTCCAGACTGTCATCCTTCCTGACAGGCAAGGGCTTCTATATCGCGATCTGCTTAAGCATCGCCGTCGTCAGTGCCACAGCCTATTTTGTCATCAACACGACGAGGAATAACCTGAGCGATCAAAACAGCAACAACATTTCAATCGACACCGGCTTGAACGAGTGGAGCTTCCCCAACACGCCGGTCGACGGTACGCAAAGCAACGTCCCCAAAGACAGCGCTTCCGATTCTCAAACGCAGCCAAGTGAATCAGAAAGCCAGTCGACGGCCGCCAGTGCGAACAACAGCACTTCTCAGCCCACTCAAACCTTCAGCAACACCTTTGTCATGCCGCTCAAGGGGGAACTCCTCAACGAGTTCAGCAACGGCAAACCGGTGAAATCCAAAACGATGAACGACTGGAGAACCCACGACGGCGTCGACATCAAAGCGGCGATTGCCACCCCGGTGAAATCCTCGTCGGACGGGATCGTCAAATCGATCGACCAAGACCCGATGTGGGGCGTCGTCATTACGATCGACCACGGAAACGGCTATGAAACCATGTATATGGGGCTCAACGTCAACGTCAGCGTCAAAAAAGACCAGAAGGTAGAAATCGGCACGGTGCTGGGTTCGGTCGGAGAGACCGCGAAAATCGAGGGCTCGGAAGAGCCGCATCTCCACTTTGCCATGAAAAAGGACGGCGAATGGGTCGACCCGATGAGCAGGATGCAAAACGCGTGATACCCTCTATATTGTGTGAAAAAGGGCGGGAATTACCCGCCCTTTTTCATTCAGGCCACAGAGATCCGGGCCGGCAAAGGCAGCGCCCACGAACATCACATTCTTTTTTGGGGGCGTCTGCTTTTGACACGGGCGGCGAAATAAAGGAGCAGCCAGACAAACAAAATTCCCAGGCACGCTCCGGCTGCATCGATACAGACATCGCGGAACTCACAGCTGCGCCCCGGCACAAAATACTGATGGAATTCGTCCCCGGCGGCGTAAAGCACCGACACGACACCCGCGGCCGACAGCTGAACAAAGCGTTTCTCAAAAAAGCGGCTGGCTGCAAACATGCACAGCGCCCCCAGAAGCGCATAGACGCTGAAATGGGCCAACTTACGGATTACAGTGTCCACCGTGTCAAAAATATTCTGCTGTATTTCGGCGTTCCAGGTATCGTAATCTGGAAAGAAAATGGAAATCACCGTGTTTGTAATGCCACCGCTCGTCTGGGAAGACTCCCCCGCGGGCTGGGCCGAAAACCAAAAAATACCAGCCATACAAAGGGCAACCAGCACAAGGGAGACCACCTTCATAATCCTGTCCCGCATAAAAATCCCTCCTTTTTACACCTTCAAATGACAAGGGCTTGTCCCTGCTGCTGTTTGAGGAATACCGAATCCTATTATACCCGTCCTTTTCTTTCGATGCAAGCCGGACTTGTATCCCCTGCCGGAAGATGCTAAAATAATGTCAGAAAAAGGACATGGGGGAATTTCTATGAAGATCGGTCTGGTTTTGGAGGGCGGCGGGATGCGCGGCGTTTACACCACCGGTGCGCTGGACTGTTTTCAAGACCATCAAATCTCTTTTGATTATGTGATCGGGGTGTCGGCAGGGGCCTGTCACGCCACCTCGTTCCTTTCAGGACAGCGGGGCAGAAGCTTTAAAATCAACGCGGAATATTCCCAGGACAAGCGCTATGTCAGCCTGAGGAACTACCTCAAGACCAAGTCGGTCTTCGGCATGGATTTTATTTTTCACGAGATTCCGGATCACCTCCTCCCCTTCGATTACCAGGCGATGGAGAAAAATCCGTCGGAATTCGTAGTCGGCGTAACCGACGTTTCGACCGGGCAGCCCTTCTATTTCAAGAATCCCAGCATTCGGGCCGTGAACACCGTCGTCGCCGCTTCGAGCGCCATCCCAATTTTTTCGCCGATGGTCGAAATCGACGGGAAGCAGTATCTGGACGGCGGCACCACCGACCCGATCCCGGTCAAAAAGGCACTGGAGGACGGCTGCGATAAAGTCGTGGTCATCTTGACCCGGCCGCGTGGCTACCAAAAGCAGCCGGAGAGCTTCCGGGCTGTTTATCGCCGCAAATTTAAAAAGCAGCCTGAAATGATCGCGGCGCTCGACCGCCGCCACCGGGTTTACAACGAGACGCTGGAACTCGTCGGCAGGCTGGAACAGGAAGGCCGCGCGGTTGTCCTGGCGCAGAGTGCCCCTGTCCCGATCGGGCGGTTTGAAAAGGATCCCGCCAAGCTGCGGGCGCTTTACGAAGTTGGAATCGGCGATGCCGAGCGCCGGCTGCAAAAGATTCAAGCACTGGGCGTATAACCGCCCCGCTCCTTCAAACACTAGCTTTGAAGGAGTGAAACAGATGACCCTTACCATTCCGTTCAGCGGAACGATCAAGCCGGACAGCCGGCAGAAAATTTCAGATGCGATTATGGGCCTGAGCGGGATCGAATGCGTAGTTGTCAATCAAACGGACAAGGAAGCCGTCGTTACAGGTGGCGACCTCGACTACCTTTCGATCTGCGACGCAATAGAAAGCCTCGGTTTTACGATCCTCCGCTAAAAGACCGTAAAGCCGACAAAAAACGGGATGAGTCCGCACAGCAAAGGGACTCATCCCGTTTTTTCGCCAGGAACTGCACCATTTCCCCGAAATCCGCATAGAATAGACCGGGTGATCCAGATGCAGTATGATCGAGAAAAAGCAATCGATTACGCCCACAAATGGGCTTTTTTAAGAAATCCCGCCTTTGCCAATTTTGATGAAATGGGAGGAGACTGCACCAATTTTGTCTCCCAATGCCTGCTGGCAGGCGAAGCCGCGATGAACCACACGCCGATATTGGGATGGTATTACCACTCCCTCAACAGCCGCGCGCCTGCCTGGACCGGTGTGGCGGAATTCTTCCGCTTCATCACCTCCGAGCATCAAACCGGCCCCGCGGCGGAGGTCGCCCGACTGGAAGACGTACAGCCGGGCGACATCGTTCAGCTCAGCACGGCGGGGACGAGGTTCCACCACTCCGGCATCATCGTTGAGACTGGGGAGCAGCCCGACCTGGACAATGTCCTGATCGCCTGCCATACCTTCGATTCCGATTACCGTCCCTTGTCCACCTACAACATCCGTCAAATCCGCTTTCTGCACATCCTGACTGTTTGACCGGACAGTCAGGATTTTTTGCGGAACAGCCCGATGCGGATTTACCGCTTCCCGCCTTTTTTCAAAGATTTCCCGCCGCACGCGCCGCAGCCGCTGCCTCCGCTCAAGGGACAGCCGGCGCATCTGCCGCCCCGAAGCTGCCTGACGACACTGCGGATGACGAGGTAAAACGCCAAGGCAATCAAGAAAACGCAGAATCCAACGACAATCTTATCCATATTAACCGCCATGCGATACAGGATTCGCACAAGAAGATAGGAAACAGCAACCTCTTGTGCCCGGTATCATTCCTTTTTTCGTATTTTTCACGCTACAACATCCTCATGACAAAAGAACCGATTTGAAAAATCGCCAGTGAAACAAGGTACGCCACCCCCGTTTGGTAGAGCGCGGCGGCAAGCGCGCCTTTCATGCTGTTCATTTCGCGCCGGACTGCGGCAAAAGCGGAGATGCAGGGCATGTAGAGCAGGGTAAACGCCATAAACGCGTAGGCGGAAAGCGGCGTGAACACCTGGGAAAGAGCTGCCGAAATGCTTCCGCCGTCCGCATAGAGGACGTTCATCGTGCTGACGACGCTTTCCTTTGCGACAAGGCCGGTCAGGATCGCGACCGAAGCCTGCCAGCTCCCGAAGCCCAAGGGGGCGAAAACGGAGGAAATCCATTTCCCAAGCTGGCCCAGCATGCTGTCGCCGCTGTTTGAGACCATCCGGAAAGAAGGGTCGAAGTTCTGGAAAAACCAGACCACCACGCTCATTGCAAAGATGATGGTGCCCGCCTTGACGATAAACCCCCTGCTTTTCTCCCAAGTGCGGTGCATAATCGCCCGGAAGGACGGCATATGATACTGGGGAAGCTCCAGCACAAAGGGGGAGAACACCCCACGGAACACCGTTTTGCTGAGCAGAACCCCGCTCAGCAGGGCAACCGCCATCCCGAGCAGGTAGAGGCTGAAAACGACGATCCCCTGGTTTTCCTCAAAGAAAATCCCGGCGAAAAGGGCATAGATCGGCATCCGGGCGCCGCAGGACATAAACGGGGTCAGGATGATGGTGAGGTTGCGGTCTTTTTCGTTTTCCAGGGAGCGGGCCGCCATCACCGCGGGGGTGGTACAGCCGAACCCCATCAGCATCGGGATGAACGACTTGCCGGACAAGCCGAATTTTCTCATGATCCTGTCCATGATAAAGGCGGCGCGGGCCATGTAGCCGCTGTCCTCCAAAAAAGAGAGGAACAAAAAAAGCAGCGCGATCTGAGGGACAAAGGTGAGGATCCCGCCCACTCCGCCGATCACCGCATCCACCAACAGGCTCCGCGTCCAGTCAGGGGCGTTTACGATCAAAATCATCCGCTCCACCGCCGGGGCCAGGATATCGCTGAAAAGGTAATCGACACAATCCTTCAAAAAGCTGCCGACCGGCCCAAAGGTCACGCCGAAGATGAAGAAGATGATCAAAAAGAAGATGGGAAGGGCCAGAAAGCGGTTGGTGAGAACCCGGTCGATCCGGTCGGTCACACTGGATTTTCCCGCTCCTTCCGGCTTTCTGACCGACTCCTCTGTCAGCGTTTCGATATACTGGTAGCGAATCTGCGCCATCACCGTTTCCCGGTCGCACCTTTTCTCCTGCTTCAAATAGGCTTCCACAATTCCGTCGATCCGCCGCGCAGCCTCCTGCGGGAGCTTGAGCCGCTTGCTGATTTCTTCATCCCGCTCCGCCAGCTTTCCCGCATAAAAGAGGAGAGGATCGCCGCCGGAGCAGCAATCCGCCGCTGCCGCAGCGATTTCGTCGAGCATCCGCCGGGCAGACGGGGTGTAAAAAACCGGTTTTCCCCCCCTCAAACCGCCGCGGGCAAGCCGCTCCGCCGCCTGCATCACCCGGTCGATATGCCAGTCCGCCTTTGCCGAAACGGGGATGACAGGAACCCCAAGCCGGGCTGAAAGGCGGCCGCAGTCGATCTCCCCGCCGTCCGCCTCCACCCGGTCGATCATGTTGACCGCCACTACGGTGGGAACCGAAAGCTCCAGCACCTGTAACGTCAAATAGAGATTCCGCTCGATATTGGAGCCGTCTATCACGTTGATCAAAAGATCGGGCCGCTGATCCAGAATAAAATCGCGGGTGATAAACTCCTCCATCGTATAAGGAGAAAGGGAATACACGCCGGGCAGATCGACGATTTCGAACTTCCCGTCTTCCGTAAACCCGGATTTTTTTTCGACCGTTACGCCCGGCCAGTTCCCGACATACTGGTTGGAGC
>JAAWBP010000016.1 GCA_022792755.1 Oscillospiraceae bacterium
ATCTGGGCGGAGGAGCTCGACACCCTCTATCCCACCGACCGGAACGCCTTAGTCTTCGGTGGGAACTCCGACGGGCTCGCGGGGAGCTATCCCGTTTTCGACTTCGCGGAGATCGTCCATCCGAAGGAGGGCTGTGAGGTTTTGGCCTCCTATGCCGAGGATTTCTACAAGGGATCCCCCGCCGTGACCAAGAACCGCTTTGGGAAGGGGGTCTGCTACCACATCGCGGCCCGCACCGACGCCGCCCTGATGGACGCGCTCTACGGCAATCTCATCGCCCAGCACGGGATCGAGACGGCCCTGGGCGGGGAATTCCCCCTCGGCGTGACGGTACAGCAGCGGTACGGGGACGGAGAGACCTATTATTTTGCCCTCAACTTCAACGGCGAGCCGAAGCGGGTCGCCCTCCCGGACGGCCTTTTCTACGATTATGTCTCGGAACGGGAGGTTTCCGGCGTCCTCGAGCTTGCGGCGTATGGGACGGCTGTGCTGACCCCCAGGCGGGCTGATCCTGCCTGAAACCGCAGTTTATAAGCGGGACCGGGCCGGGTGACCCCGTGCCTGTGTCCAGGCAGGACAATGTCCGTGCCCGGACTGGGCAATTCGCACCCAAACGCTTCATCCGTTTTTGAGTGATTGCCCTGCGAGCTGCCTAGGATAAAATAAGTACAAATGTGCCTTGCGGGGCAGGGTACCCCTGCTGGCAATTTCGCACCCGAACGTTCTGCCAGTCTCTGAGTTTTCATCCTGTGAGGTACAACGCGCCTCGCAGGACTAAAACCTAAAGACCGGTAAACTCTTGGTGTGCGATTGGCCACCGGGGCCACCCGGCGGCGGTTCGCCGCCGAATTGTCCGGCCCGGTCACTGGCTGCTCTGCCATCAATTCCAACATCTAAATCATTCTAATCAAACAACGAAAAAAGGAACAACTATGAAAAAACTGAATTTGAAAAGCCCCACCGGAATCACCCTTTCGATGATGTTGCTTTACCTCACCCAGTGGGGCGCCCAGTACATCGGCTACAACTACCTCCCGATCTATATCGACGCCCTCCCCTTTTCCACCAACAGCACGACCGGCCTTGCAATCGCCGTCGGCGCGGCAACCACCATCCTGGCCCAGCCGCTCTGGGGGAGGTTTGCCGACCGCGCCAAGACCAAAAACCGGATTTTGATCATCGCCCTCGTGCTCGAAGCGGCGATGGGCCTCCTCTTTTTCGGCGAGCTCCCCAACCTTTGGGTGCTGCTGCTCTGCGTCGTCCTCTTCTACATCCCCTTCTTGGCGCCCCAGGCCCTGATCGACACCATCGTGGTCGAGAACATCGGCAAGGTAAAGGTCCGGTTCGGGATGCTCCGCTGCTTCGCTTCGGGCGGCGCGGCGCTGATGGCCTTCATCTTCGGGGTGATCGGCGGCATGACCAACATCAAGGCCTTCTCCCTCTTCGCCGTCTTTGCCGCGGTCTCGATCCTGCCGCTCCTCCTCTTGCCCAAGACCAAGGGGCACGCCCGGGAACCGGGCCACAAAATCTCCTACAAAAAGCTGCTGGGAAACCGGCGGTATCTCCTCTTCCTCTCCTACGGCTTCGCCCTCTTCCTCTGCGGGTCGATGATCAACGTCTTTTTCCCGATCTACTTCACTACCGATAAGGGACTGAACGCGGGGATAGAGGGTTACGGCCTCTTTATGGGGGTGACTATCTTGCTGGAAGCGTCGGTCATGTTTTTCGGCTCGCGGCTCTTTGCCCGGATGAATCCCTACGCCGTTTTCATGTTCCCGTTGGTTGCGGGGATTTTCCGGATGCTGGTTACCGTGCTGGCGCATTCCCCCTCCGACATGTTCATCTACCCAGTCTTCCACGCCCTCTGGTTCGCGCCGCTCTGGGCCAAGGTTGCGCCCTTCATCCAGGCGGTGGTGCCGGAGGAGATGCGGGCGACCGGCCAGTCGGTCTGGACGATCGTCACCTGCGGGATCGCCCCGGTGATCGGTTCCCTCGCCGCGGGGTGGCTGGCGGACGCGGTCGGGATGCGGGAGATGTATGGGGTCATCTGCGCGATGATGGCCGTGCTGAGCGTGGCCTTCGCACTCCTCTTCCTCTGGCAGTCCCGCACCGACCGGCGGGAAGGCTGGCGGATGGAGATCTAGTCTGTGGCCAGACTGGCCAGACGCGATTCATAAGCCGTGCTAAGAGCGGGGCTGGTATCCCGCGAGGTGCCTTTTTCATATTTTTTATCTCAGGCATCTCGCAGGCTTGAAAAGTCTTTGACTGGGAAAAACTTGGTGTGCGAATTATCCACAGGGGCTCCCTGCCCCGCAAGGCGCGTTGCCTTATAACTTGTAAAAAGAACCTCGCAGGATAGCCGCTTAAAGACTGTTAAAACGTTCGGGTGCGAATTGGCCACCCAGCGGCGGTTCGCCGCCCTATGCCCCTCTTATACTGCAATCAAACCAAACGGCGGGCAGGATCTTTGACCCTGCCCGCCGTTTCAGCTGCTTAAATTTTCTTTCCCTGTCTCACACAGCCCCGCGATATAGCCCGCTTCAAAAACCTCCAGCGAGAGCTCCTCCGAATAGCTGCGCATCTCGCGGTAGAGCCCGGTCAGTTCGTCGAGCCGCTCTGGATGGCTGAGCTGTGCTGTAATTTCGTGGTATCCATGCCACAGGAGGTTGTCCAGCTCCTCCGCCTGGGGGTTTGAGAGCGCTGAACAGAGGTAAGCCAAAAACCCGGCCCGGACAGAAGCGCTCTCCTGCCCGCACTGTTTCCCCGCGAGATACGCGCCGTAGACCGTTACCAGCCGGGACTGCCGCTTGAGCGTCTTCACATAGACGGGCAGCAGCCCGGCGCTCCCTTTCAGCTCCAACAAAATAGGGAGCGCCGAGGACAAAAACTGCTCTTCCAGCCGATGCCGCCGGGTGTAAATCCGGTTTTGGTCTTTCAGATAGCGCGCCATCTCTGAAAGGATAAGCCGTTCCTTTTCTGTAATCTCCATCTGAATTGCGTTCGATCCAGCGCGTGTATCCCGCTGTGTAGGAGATGCGGATGATCCCCGCAGTCCACGCCTGTTTCCTTCCTTTCTCTTTTTACACAATCCCCTTTAAGACGCTCCGCCTCCCAGCCCGGGCCAAAACATCCCTCACCTGCGGAGAAAACGGAGCCTTTCCTTTTTATTGTATCCCGTCATAAGGCAGGGCACTCGAATTTTCCGCTGACAAATCTTTCCTTTTCGCCGCTGCAAAGCCGCCGGAAAAAAGCTCACAGGTTTTTCCGGGAATAAAGCTCCCGGTATTGTTTGGGGGTCATCCCGGTATGGCGCCGGAAAACACTGGTAAAATAGCTTTGGGAGCTGAAGGCCAGATGGGAGCTGATCTCTGCGATCCTCCGCTCGGAAAAGCGGAGCAGATTTTTCGCTTCCTCGATCCGCTGCGCCTGGATGAACTCCACCGCCGTCATCCCTATCTCCTTTTTAAACAGGACCGAAAGATAGGCGGCGTTCAAGTCTGTTTCCTTCGCCAGATCCTCCAGCGTAATCGGATTGTGCAGATGATGGGAGATGTACTCCATGCAGCGGAGGATGTGCCCGTTGCCGCTGGTATTCCTGTCACGCGTATCCCGGACACGGGCCGCAAAATCCATGGCGGCGGTTTTCAGCAGGGCTTCGGCAGCCGAAGGTGTCTTGCATTGATCCGCCCTTTGAATATAAGCTTCACAGAGGGCGAAAGAAACCGCCTTGTCGAGCCCTCCCTCCGATGCAAAATAGGCCGCCATGGTGACAAAGCTGACAAACTGGTAAACAGCACGGCGGAGCGGATCCTCGGAACCGCGGAAATTGTTCTGGGAAAGGGGAACGCCCAAAAGCGCCTTTACCTGCTCCGGGTCTCCTGCCTTGACGGCGTCCAAAAACTGGAATTCCCGTTTGTAAGCAGGGGGATTGGCGGAGTTTTCCCGCCGCTCAAAAACCAGGCTGGCCAGTGTGCGGGAAATGCCCTCCGGCTCAGACAGGACGGCGCGCTGTCCAGAAAAATCTGTCTCCTGAACGGCTGCCCCTTCTTTTAAAAAAACTGCATGGAGACGCTTCACAAATTCCTCGAACCAGTCAGTCTCTACAACAGGCACCAGCCGAACAACCTCTTCCCATTCCGCAGCCAAAAAAAAGCAGAACGCCCGCGCCGCTTCCGCCGAATCCGGACATTTGAGCAGGACAGGGCCAACCACGAGAAAATAGTCCGCGCCCTCGCTTTGGAAGGGAAAACAGGCAATCAGCTCCAGCGGACCAGTGCCGCAGAGAACCGGAGGCCGCCCCTCCAGGCGGAACAGCGGCCGGTAAACACCCCTGCGAAAATTGGTCTTCCAGAAAAACGGAAGGTCGGGGGTACTGTACCTGATCCGAAAGGCGGTGTCGACCACCCGCACCGGAATGCGGCCATAATCGAACCCCCAGCCTGACAGTTCTTTCTCCACCCGGGAAAGGATTGAAAATTTTTTCATAGCGCTCATCGTCTAAAGTCTCATAGAAAGAGCGGCCGCCGAGCGCCCTTTCCGACCAACACTTCCTCCTCTCGATATGTTTTCCGAACAAATTGTTTTCTCTAATAGTACCTTATCACAAAAACAGGAATATATCAATAAATTTTAACCGAAATCTAAAGATAATAATATTGTTGTGTCGCATTTTGTGGTAAAATTATCTATTACAATGGAGGGATAAACATGAAAGATTCTATGAAAGACTCGTGGACTTTTATCGGCCTGGTAGCCCTTTCTATCCTCTATCTCTTTGAAGTGGATGTGACAAAGCTCACCTGGCTCAACGGCGCTGCTTTTGTCATCATTGCGGTCACGCTCGTCCCGCTGCTCATCAGCATCATCTGCAAGGCCGTCTCCTTTTTCAAGCGGAGGAAGGAAAAGAAAGAGGCCAAACAGGCAAAGGCGCTGGAGGAATCCCGCTGATTACAGCGCGGGTGGCCCTGGCGGGCCTGTGCCCAGGCAGGGCAAACGCGATTCATAAGCCGTGCTAAGAGCGGGGCTGATATCCCGCGCGGCACGCCGTACTCGCATTATCATAAACACCTCGCAGGCTTGAAAACTTTTTGACCGGTAAAAGCTCGATCTACGAATCGCGGCTGCCTGCGGAGGCACTCCGCGCCCGTGCCCGGGCTGGGCAATTTCGCACACCGACGTTGTACCGATTTTTGAGTTTCAGTCCTGCGAAATGCCTAAAGCAAAGCAGGCATAACGCACCTCGCGGGCCACAAACTATAAGTTCAATCTAACTTGGGTATCGCACATTGCCCAGTCCGGGCACGGACACGGGCCGCAGGAAAGGAGGGGGTAACAGTGAATATCGTTTTGGTGATCGACCAGTTCGACGACGGCAACAATGGAACAACCGTCACAGCGCGGCGGTATGCGCACGAGCTGCGCAGGCTGGGCCACCGGGTGACGATCCTTGCAGGGGGCGAACCGGCGGCGCATAAAATCTGTGCGCCGGCCCACAAAATCCCCTTTTTTGAAAAGCTGATCGAGTCGCAGGGGATGCAGTTCGCAAAGCCTGACGACCGCGCATATTATGAAGCGTTCAAGGATGCCGACGTCGTCCATTTTTACATGCCCTTCCGCTTTTGCCGGCGGGGGGAGGAGCTTGCCCGCCAGCTGCATATCCCGACGGTCGCTGCCTTCCACGTCCAGCCGGAGAACATCACCTCCAGCATTGGGCTCGGGAAGCGGAAAAACGTCAACCGCTTTCTCTACTGGTGGTTTTACCATGTCTTCTACAACCGCTTCCGCTTGATCCACTGCCCCAGCCGGTTCATCGCAGGCCAGCTCGCAGCCCATAACTATGACGCCGAGCTTTGTGTCATCTCGAACGGGGTGGACGACGCCTTTATCCCCCATCCGGAATGGAAGGCGGAGCGGAAGCCGGAGGACGTTCTCAACGTCCTGATGATCGGGCGGCTCTCCGGCGAAAAGCGGCAGGATTTAATCATTGAGGCGGCAAAGCGGAGCCGGTACCGGGACAGGATCCAGCTCCATTTTGCCGGGAAAGGGCCGAAGGAGGCCGAATACCGCCGCCTTTCGAAGGGGTTGCCGCGGCCGCCGGTTTTCGGGTTTTACTCAACGGAGGAGCTGGTCGGGCTGATTAACCGCTGTGACTTGTATATCCACTCCTCTGATGCGGAAATCGAGGGGATTTCCTGCATGGAAGCCCTCGCCTGCGGGCTTGTCCCCGTCATCTCCGATTCTGTTCTCTCCGCCACCCGGCAGTTTGCCTTAGACGAGCGGAGCCTCTTCAAAGCGGGTGACCCCAGCGATCTCGCCCGCCGGATGGATTACTGGTTTGAGCATCCGGAAGAACGGCTTAAAATGGAGGCCGCCTATGCCCAAAAAGGGGAAGAGATGCGGGTGAGCGCCTGTGTCCGCCAGGCGGACGCCATGTACTGCAAAGCGGTGGAGGAGCAGCGCAAAAACGGGTATGTCCGCCCCAAGGAGCTGAAAATCCGGCGGATTACCCATCCGGATGCCGACCGGATCAACAAGCGGTACGCGAAGCACTCGCCGGTCCGCCGCGGACTGACGAGGGCCTTTACCAACCTGCTCGCCGTAATCCTTTCCGTGTTCGATTCCCTCTTTCTCGGCTTTTCGATCAAGGGGAAAGAGCATCTCTCCTCGGTGGAGGGCGGCGCCGTGACGGTCTGCAACCACGTCCATCCGATGGACTGCACCATGGTCAAGATCGCCCTTTTCCCGCGGCTGGTGCGTTACGTCAGCCTCCGCCGGAACCTGGAGCTCCCCTTGATCGGGTGGATCCTGAAGGCCTGCGGCGTTCTGCCGCTGCCGGAGCATCCGATCCGGATCGCCCGCTTTCAAAAAGAGCTGGAGAAGGGGATTGCCGCCGGGGAATGGGTACACTATTATCCAGAGGGGATGCTGGTCAAATATTATGAGGGGCTCCGGCCCTTCCAGCCAGGCGCTTTCCTGACGGCCGTCCGCGCCAACTGCCCGGTGATCCCGCTGCGGATCAACTACAAGCAGCCGCACGGCCCGTGCGCCCTCTGGCGGAAAAGGCCCTTTTTGGAGCTTGTCGTCAAGGCGCCCCTCTACGCCGACCAGACCCTGCCGCAGAAGCAGGCGGCGCTGGATTTGATGCAGCGCACCCTTCGGGCGATGGGCGGCGTGGAAGAAAAAGACCCAGCCCCGGGGTATCTCTCCGAACCGGAGGATGCCCCCATCGCTGGAACGGTAACCTAAACGGCCTCAATTTTGCAGAAGGAAAGGAAGAATCGACTTTGAAGATAAAAGCCCGGGAGATCTTCAGCATCCCAAACCTGTTGACCTATCTCCGTTTTATCCTGATCCCGTTTTTCGTCTGGGCTTACCTGACAGCCACCTCGCCGAGCGGCTACTTTCTGGCGGCCGTGCTGATCCTCCTCTCCGGCTTTACCGATGTAGCGGATGGATTCATCGCCCGGCATTTCAACATGGTGACCGACTGGGGAAAGGCGGTCGACCCTGTGGCGGATAAACTCACCCAGGCGGCAATCGCCTTCTGCCTTGTGTTCCGCTACCCTTGGATGTGGATCCTGCTCGCCTTATTCATCGTCAAGGAGCTTTACATGGGGATCGCAAGCCTCATCCTGCTGCGCAAGGGGAAGAAGCTCGACGGGGCGATGTGGTTTGGGAAGGCCTCGACCGCGGTTTTCTACCTGGTCATGATTGTCCTGATCGCCTACCCGCCCATGCCGGCGGCGATTGCTTACACTATGATGGCGGTCTCCGGCTGCTTCCTTCTGTTGGCTTTCGTCCTCTACATTCCACAGTACAACCGCCTCTACCGGGAGTACAAGGCAGAACAGCGAGGTGCCGGGTGATCCCGGCGGGACAGACGCGCCCCATAGGCGGCGCAAATTTGTAGGTTCGTAACCCGCGAACCGTATGTTTTATACAATGCTCCTCGCAGGACGATCACTCAAAAACTGATGAAGCGTTCGGGTGCGAAGTACCAGCGGCGGGCCTGTGCCCTCGGCAGGGCAATATGCGATCCAGAGGCGGTGCGAGTAACAACGTTTGTGTCCCGCGAGGTGCCTCGCAGGTCTATCACCCCAAAACCGGTAAAACCTTGGTGTGCGAACTGGCCACCGGGGCCACCCGGCCCCGCCTTGCGGAAATGGGGAAAAAAGGATATAATAAAAGGCAAAGTTTCAAATATGTTATGCGTGTAAGGGCCGGCCTTCACGCAGCAAAAAGGATTCAGGCCGTAGGCACGGCCAATCTTTATAAAGGAAAGGGATATGCAGATGAATCCGATTGTCACCATAAAAATGGGCACAGGAAAGACGATCAAAGCGGAACTTTACCCGGAGATCGCGCCGAATACCGTCAACAATTTTATCTCCTTAGTTAAAAAAGGTTTCTACAACGGCTTAATTTTCCACCGGGTCATCCCCGGCTTTATGATCCAGGGGGGCGACCCGGACGGCGTTGGAACTGGTGGGCCCGGCTACCAGATCAAGGGTGAATTTTCCCGCAACGGCGTTAAAAACGACCTCAAGCACACCACCGGCGTTCTTTCGATGGCCCGCGCCATGCATCCAGACAGCGCCGGATCCCAGTTTTTCATCATGGCAGCCGACGCGCCGCATCTCGACGGCCAGTATGCGGCCTTCGGAAAGGTGACGGAGGGGATCGACGAGGTGCTGCGGATCGTCGGTGTCGAACGGGACGGGAGAGACAGGCCGCTCTCGGACGAGGTGATGGCCGAGGTCACGGTCGACACCGCGGGCGTTGATTACCCGGAGCCGGTCGTCGAATAACTGCGGGCAGGGTGCCCCTGCTGTCAATTCACACTCAAACGTTTGATCGGTTTTAAGGTTTTTATCTTGCGAGGCGCGCCGGGTGGCCTCGGCAAGTCAATTCGCACCCGAACGTTTTGCCGGTCTCTGGGCTTTTGTCCTGCGAGGCACATGAAACGGAACAACTACAACGTACCTCGCGGGTTACCAACGTTGTTCCTTATTCTGCCTGCGGATCGCGTATCGTCCAGCCCGGTCACGGGCCGCGTTTGTCTAGCCGGGGACACCCCGCAAAACACCCCTCAGCTTCTTGCTGAGGGGTGTTTTGCTGCATTCAGGCGGCAGATAAGGGTTGCCGGATCGAAGTGCCTGCATATCTGCCGTATTGGTAAGCGTCAAATTGTCTGAAGGCTTCGTCGAAGCCGTCCCTGTCTCCCCGCCGCGTGGCCGCAGCCTCGTAGGCGTCGAACAGGGTGCTTTCAGAGAGGTCGAAGGTTTCATCCATCATCGAGTAAAGGTATTTCACCTTCATATAGAGCGGATCATATTCCTGCTGAGAAAGCTTGGAGGACATCACCAGCGAAAAGGCCGCCAAATCCTCAAAAACGGTTGCAACGTCTTCGTAGTAATCGGTCATGCCGTATTCATAGGCAAAGAAGGCCTCGCAGCCGTCCTCCCACTCTTCCCCATATTCGTAGCCCCCGTTGAGGGAAGTCCAAATATCCTCTACTTCGTCCATGCCGTACTGGTACTCCAGCGCGTCGTGGATCGCGTGCCCGAGCTCATGTGCAATGGTCTCCACTGTGATCCCGTTGGTGACGGAAGGGTCGGGCGTATTGCGGGGAGCAAAGATTTTAATGTGGATCAGGTCGGATCTGTAGCTGGTCTCCCCCAGGCTGTCGCTGTGCTCGTCGACGAATTCCATCGAGAAAGCGCAGTCCCGCCGCCAGAGGCTTCTCAGAAATCCTTTGATCAGCGGCTTTGAGAAGATTTCCAGCGTCTCGTCCAGAATTGCGCAGTTTTCCTCCCCGTTTTCATCCGAGAGGAGCTGGTCCGGGTCCTCGATTTCAAAGCCGTATTTCCGTTCGAGCTCGTCGACCGTCCGTGCCGCGCCGACGGTGTCATCCTGGCTGTAGGAGGGGCCGTCGTCCCAGCTGTAGGGGTCGTCCGCAATAGAAGATTCCAGGGAGTCCAGCGCATCCTGCATGATGTCGTTCCTGTCCTCGAGGGCCCGGTCCAGCCCGGTCAAAAAGAAGTAGCAGGAGGAAAAGAGGATGCAGATGGAACAGAGCATGG